>NZ_JVOR01000013.1:0-2541 GCF_001054715.1 Acinetobacter sp. 243_ASPC
AAACTGTTTCAAAAAAATGGACAAAAACTGCTATAAATATTTGTTTTTAAATATAAAATAAACTTTCATCGGTTTTTTCAAAAAAATATCCAATTTTTGATTTAAAGTATTGAAATATAATGTAAAAATAACTTTCAAATCAACTTTCACAATATATCTTAAAATTAAGGTTAATTTATTGAAATTATGGAAAAAATTGATGAAAGTTTAGATTTTTAAGTTCCAGAATCGTGTACAAAATTCATGGACTTTTTTATGCTAAAAATTTGATTTTTATGATTATTGTTCTGTACATGATGTTGTACAAAAATATATGCTATTTTGGGTCTAAGTATATGAAAAGTATAAAAATAATATGTACACATGGATCATACAATAATGTACAAATTTTAGTGGCTAAATTAGGTATAAAGTATTGAAATTTATTAAAAATCAATATGTACAATCCAAGGTTACTTCTTATGTCAACAGAATTAGTCAATTCAGCCAATATTATCCCTTTTCCTAAGCCATGTACCTTCTGTGAATCAACGCAACATGTACAACTTTTTGCTGGGCTGATGCTTTGCAGAAGTTGTCAGGAAAACATCAAAATTACCAATCCTGGAATGTTTGAGGCTAATGATCAGATTCAACAAAAAGCCCAGGATTAACCTGGGCTTCGTATAAGGCGTATTATGTTAATTTTAGAGATATTTAATAGCTGGGAGTAACATGCCTAAACAGCCAGAGTGGATAATACAGGGTAAAAGCATCAAACAATTAATTAAAGAATTAGAATCTTTCGAGGATCAAAACTTATTAGTTGAGATATCTTTTGATGATGGAGAAACATCTAAGCCTATAAGCTTAGTTGGTAAAATTGATGGAAAATGTATGCTACTAAGCTGTGAAAACCCAACAGAGTAACTCCTCCATTTAACATAAAGGCTGTTATACGAAGTTATAAATGGTGGCTAGTGAGTTGTTGGAGAGATTTCAGTGTATGTGTAAGAGTCCCTTTGGGTAAGACAATTTCAGAAAAACTTTTTCCATAATCTACTGTGTAAAATACGCGCTCAATATTTTTATGGAAACCAATACTCAAACCTAATCCATACTGAAATAGTTCTCCTGTATCTAAGTTCACCAGTTGATCATTACTTAATGAAAAATCAATCTGACTCAGAGGAATATCACCTAAATCTTGTTTAATATTATAAATATTTTCTAAATTACCTATAAGATCAACAAATAGAGGAACTAGAGTAATATTAGTATATTTTCCTGGGTATGCATGATCATCAATCCAAAAATTGAAAACGCCTAACTCTAGGTTGTTTTCAAGATAATACGTAGTATCCCATTGAATAAAAAAATCATTGTTATGTTTTACAAGCATTTATTTATATCCATAAATTTATGATCTCTATTTAACATAAAATCTCTCATGCGAATTCTAGCCCTGTATAGGGGGCTAGACATAGCGATTAGACCCAATTCTCTAGCTTTAGCCCATCGATTCGTTCAAATTCTTTTGTATTGTTTGTGACTAATACAACATCCAACGCCAAGGCATGAGCAGCAATCAACATATCTAAGCCGCCAATCGGTTTACCTGTGGATTGAAGATCCTGGCGTAATTTGGCGTAATGCCAAATTGCTTGTTCATCGTAAGGTAGGATCTCTAAAGGTGACAAAAACTTGTTTAACGCCTGTTTATTGCGTTCAGATCCAGACTTCTCCACACCAAAAGCCAGCTCAGATGCCGTAATACTTGAAATCGCAAGCTGGCCGAGTTGATATTGCTTAAAGCGTTCAAAAACGTGTTGAGGCTTATTGTTGATGACATAGATACAAATATTTGTGTCTAAGAGGTAAATCATTTGAACTCCTCACGGAACTGTTCGCCCTGATCAGCACGTTCTAACTGGAATCCAGATTCGAACTCGTTCACTGCTTCAAGCATGACGTCCCAAGGATTATCAATTGGCATCAACAAAACACCACGTCCGAAGCTTTTGATGGCAACTTCAGTGCCATTGAAACGAAAGGCTTTCGGCAATCGAACCGCTTGACTGCGACCCGTTTGAAATACTTTGGCAATTTCCATCTTGACCTCCAGACATAAAAAATACATATCAATGATACATACCATAGCATTAAAGTGTATAGAGTCAAAGCGCAATCAAAATCATGAGACAATAAAAAACCCCGACATCCTGTCGGGGTTTTTCGTATTTGGCGCTTAAGCATGACTCCTGTCTAGCTTCACGATCCTGGTGTCTGACTTATGATTATTGTTTTAGGTCTTCGAACATCCTGTTCTTGATGAGTCCATGATAGGAAATCGAGGATCGCCTGCCTATTGGAAAATTTCCTGAATGGCTGTAAGCCAGAACGTACAGTGAAAGACCCAAAAAATTATCCCGATAGTTGTCCGCAGAAAATGGGGATAATTTCAGAAATGGAAGCCTTAAGAAATCGTAAAAAGTTGCGATTTTGATTATTTTTTAACCAAAATTATTGGCAAGAAGTATCAAACATGCTCAAAAAAGATCC
>NZ_JVOR01000014.1:0-5742 GCF_001054715.1 Acinetobacter sp. 243_ASPC
TCAGCAAGTTTAAGATTTGTACCTTCAGCCTCGTTAAACCCTTCGATGATTGCTTCAAAAATATTTGCCTCAGCTATGATCTCGCGTGCCATTTCTGCCGGGTCGTAACTTTGTTTGGCTTTCTTAAGTCCTACTATTTGTTTATCGATCGCAGCACCAATCTTGGCTAATGCTGCTTTAAAATCTTGCTTATTGATAGATAAAGCAGTTTTGGTTTTATTCAGTGTTGCGATCATTTTAGAGTTCTCTTTTAGTATCTTGTGTATTTTCCTACAACTTTACCAACTAGTCGGCATGTGTGATCAAGAGGGATAAGCTGCGGCTTCCAGTTGGGATTCAATGGCTGCAGATAGTAATTTCCATCTTCCGAAATAAGTTTTTTAAAAGTAGCCTCACTGTCTCCATCGCAAGCCATTACAACCAAAGCACCGGTATTTAGTTCATCTATTTGATATGTTGGGTTGATGTAAATAAATTCATCTGGCTTGAAGTCAGGTTCCATAGATGCACCCTTTACAATTAGCGCAAATCCATTTTTACCTGCTCTGGAATCATATGGTATCCAGTCAATTGCGCTAGATAAATCGCTTGATAATACATAACTAAAGTCACCAGCCTGCACCCAAGACAATACAGGTGTTTGTCGTGGCTTATCTTCGTGAGCTAAGTCAACTGGCGGCACAAAGTTCATGTTTTGAGGTTTTTTTAGATACTCAGCGTTTGGTGGTAAATCCAATACACCGGACTCCCAACCAATCTTTTTTTCTAAATTTCTTGCTGCCTTTTCACCAAAACTACCATGGCCTTTTACCATTTGGGAAATTTGACTCGGATTAATATCATAGTGATTTGCAAAATCCGCATCACTTGAGAACTTACCAGAGGCTATAGCAGCATCAATCGCTGCGCGCAAATTTATGCGTCTAAGAGAAACAATATCCATAATTAGTATTTCAACTATTTTTTAGTAAAAAGTAAATTCACATTCGCTAAACTTCTGTTGACACAATTAGCATTTAAAATTAGTATTTACTAAATATTTAACTAAAAGGAGATCAGCATGTCTTCTTCAAACACCGAGCAACTTAAAAACTACTTGAAGAGCATGTCTATTGAAGATCGTGAAAATTTCGCTAAAGCGTGTCTAACCACGCTTGGAAACCTTCAACAAATTATCTATGTCAACAAGAAGTGCAGCGCAGAGCTCGCGATTCGTATTGATAAAGCGAGTGAAGGGCGTGTTTCTTGCGATCTTTTATGCCCAGGCGCTGATTTCAATTATTTAAGAAACCAGCATCTTTCTGCCTAAGGAAAAATTTATGAGTCTTGAAAAAGAAGATCTTCGACTGAAGATGCTTCCCGACATGATGGAGCGATTGAGATTGATTGCTGATGTTCGGGGTAAAGAGTATGCGGTTCAAGCAACTATCCTTCTAGAAAAAACGATTATGGGTGAGTATCACGAAGTTAGCTTAATGCTTGAAAGAGCAGAAAAAAACAGGAAGAAAAGGGAAGAGTTGGGATTGATCGGGCGTGTTGGGGTTAATCCAAATTCACAAATTTTAGAAATAAAAAAAGCCTGATCTCTTACATCAGGCTTTAGACGTTCAAAACAGTTAGGAAATGAACATGATAAATTTAACAGAAGTACAAAGCGAAGACAATCGGGAATTTTTAGTGGGTGATGTGGTGGTGTCTCTATGTGATGGCATCAATCCGTGCTTGTTTGAAATCCAAGAAGCTGAACATGCCTCGTATGATGAGTTTTTAAAGTGCAAACCCCTTGATAGTCAAACCGGGTTTGTCTGTTTTCTTGCGATAAATGAGATTCGCCACGCATCGGTTGCAGAACTGAATGCAAAACGCCGTCTAACTGCAACAGAGCAAGCATTGGGGGAAGTTTCATGAATTCTAGATTTCAGAACCAGCCTGATTATAAACAGATCCAGCAAGTCCAATCGTTTCATGAGCCTGCTTTGCGTGTTCTTGGTCAGTTGTTTGAACGCAATCAGCATAACCTACGCATTAAAGGCTACGACGAGAATAATGCTGCAATCACCAAGACTGAGCTATCAGAGGTTATGGCTCGTCAGTTCCGAATTACTCAATGGTTGGCAAGTCAAATTGTAAGTAGCTTGATAAATGCGGGCTTAATTGAATCTTTTGGGGGCTACGTGAAGCCTAAGGCGGGTGTTAAATGACTAAGCACGTACCTCAAGAAAATCAAATCTTACTTTTGGCACCAGTACGCATATACACAGCCAAAGAACTCGCTGCTATGCCACTCTCAGTTATGAACGCTTGCATCGAAGCACAGGAAAAGTTCGCTGTGCTTGAGCAAACAACTCAAATGGGGGGGGCAGCAATAACCATACGCCGTTTAATGGAAGAAGGATTTCCATTGATTCAGGTTATCGAAAAATCACGCATACGCTACAAGATTGCTGGCGAATATTATCCACCCCGGATTATTCGGCAGTTGGAAAAGCGTGGCTTGATCAAGTTGGGAGTGAAATCGCATGAGCAATAAGATAGTAAATGAGATCCGAAGACTCCCAATCGATAGCACTCCAAAAATGCTTCTATGGGTGATTGCTGACATTGCCGATGATGAGGGTAATACAAGTTGGTATGCACCTAGATCGCGCCTTATGGAAGAAACAGGATACAGCAACAAAACAATCGCTGTATGTGTTGCATATCTTAAAGAGTGCGGGATTGTGCAGGTGATTGGAGGTAATGGTCGTCAAAATCAGTACATTGTCACGCCTGAAAACTTTAAAGCTGATGTGAAATATCAGCCTAAAAAAGAAACAAAACCAGTGAGCGAGGTTCACCAGTGTACAGGGTTCACCAGTGAACTAGGTTCACCACTACCAGTGAACCTCACCGACAAACCAGTGAACTTGGCGCAAAAACCAGTGAGCGAGGTTCACACTATCCCTCATATCCATCAATATCCCTCTATTTATCCATCATTAGGCGATTCAGAGAATCCGCCATCTGAGCAACAACAACCCAAGGTAAAACGAGTTACTAAAAAACAAGCGGGCATCAACTTACTTGTTGAACTCGGATGTGAAGAGAAATATGCACACGACTGGATGGTAGCTCGCAAAGGTGCACAGCTTACAGACTCGATTCTTGAAAACTTAACTGAGCAAGCGAGCAAGGCAAATATTTCGATTGCAAAGGCGGTTGAGTGGTCAGCCAAAAAGGGATATCAGGGTTTTAAAGCAGATTGGTATCTCAAGGATCAACAACGTGGCAATGCACCACTGAATACACCTAATCACTCGAATGATCGCAATGCTTCCTACTGGGCCAATTTCAATCAGCCGCAAGAACCAAATGATTGGTTTGATGAACCGATTGATGTCACACCAAAAAAGACGTTACTGATTGAGGGGGTAGGTCATGCGTGAGATTGCCCAGGTAGAAACCATGCCATTTGAAAAACAATTGATTCTGACATTGCAAACGATGTACGCACAGCAATTTGCAAAGCACTTTCATGACAAACCAATGGAACTTGTTGAAACCATTATTCGTGGGGCTTTGGTTGGTGTTGACCAAGAGGGATTTAGCAAGGGTATTGCACGCTTGCTTTCAGGTCATTCTAAGTTCATGCCTCAGATCCAAGAGTTTAAATCCTGGTGTGTATCAGGAACATGGACCGCAGTCGAAGCTTGGTACCACGTTTGCGAATGGTCTAAAAACTCAGATCACAAAATTACAGTGTTGGCCAAGCAATGCTGGGATGAGATCTATCATATCGTCGTTGAAGGAAGTATGCGAGAAGCGAAAAGCCAATTCATCAACCTGTATGAAGAAAGACTGACGCGGGCGCACTTGCAGGGTGTGAGACAGGAGATCTATACGCCACCAGTGGCCATTCCTGTCAAAACAATTCACATGCCTTACAAGGCTGATAACAAGAATTTGGATCAGGAAAAGCTTGCAACGATGAAGAGCCTTGCACAGCAGTATCAATCCAAAGGCATGTCAGTAGTTGCGGCATTTAATCAGGCGTCTATTGATCTGACAGGTAAGAGCATGATGGGAGGTGGGGCATGAATGAGCACAAGAAATGCAAAAAAATTAATTTCGAAGATCAAATCAGCTTAATGCTATTTGCGTGTTATGCGACACAGCCATTTTCCGTTGCTGATATTCAAGAAGCTGTCTTTGATTTTCATAGAGCTACGGTCTACAGCTTGCTAAATGAACACACGAAGTACGGATATCTCGAGCGTGTTTCAGACAGTCACTATCGAGCAACTCAATACGCTAAAGACATCATGAATGTGAAAGGTGAAATGATAAATGACTGAACTTACTCATCGCCAACTTTGTGAAATAGGATCTCGATTTCTAAAGCGTCCTGAATCGGCTAATGGCCATGGTTGTCACTTCACAGTAATTGAACCAACTTGCTATGGCGAAAATCCTGATGTGTTTGGTGTGCGTCATGGGTTACACGCTGCCGGTGTTGGAACCTTTTTACTTGAAGCTAAAACAAGCCGATCAGACTTTCTTGCTGATCGTTCTAAACCACATCGTATCAATCCTGAAATTGGTATGGGTAAGTATCGCTATTACATATGTCCGACCGGGCTAATCAAACCTGAGGAGCTTCCAGAAAAATGGGGCTTGATTTACGTTAATGACAGAGGCAATTGCAAAGTGGTTGCTGGTGTGTTGTCAGCGCCAAAAATCAAATATTACTGCCAGTGGTCCAAGAAAAACAAAAGCCATTTTGACCACAAGATAGTTGAAGAAAACTTTATAACAATGGCGTTTGAAGATAGAAACATTCAAAACGAAATGAATCTTTTAACACTGGCATTGGCCCGCATTCAGGATCCTGAAAAGATCTTATATATGCAGCGAAATTACACGCGTTTAGAGCAAAGCAATCATGAGCTTTCTCATGAGTTACATAGCCTTCAGCGTGAGGTGAGATTACGTGACTTCAATCAGTCTCGCTGAGTATAGGGCTAAGTTTCCAATCAAGAAGGGTAAAAAGCGCCGTTCAGTCAAAGGACAAAGGGTACAGAGTGAAGGCGAAGTAACACTGGCCAGAGATTTGAGGGCGTTAAAAATTGGATTTGAGCAGGAATACAAGTTTCATCCAGATCGTAAATGGCGGGCTGATTTTCTGATAACGGGCTCAAAAATATTAATTGAAGTTGAAGGTGGGATTTGGAGTGGAGGGCGACATACAAGAGGTAAAGGCTTCATAGCAGACATGGAAAAGTACAACGCGGCGGCGGTAATGGGTTTTAAGGTTTTACGGTTCGATACACAACAAGTGAAAAGCGGTTTGGCGATTAAGCAGATTGAAATTTTGGTAAATGGTAAATAAGGAAGGCGAATTATGTTGATTGAAAAGTTTGATTTTTTAGAGTTCTTGCGCCTTGCTATAGCTCAAAGTGAGGGGAAGGGGAGAATTACAAAACACATCGTTTTAGGGGAAATTGCATTGATGCCAGCCGGTGCAAAAAAATGGGCTGAATTACTGATAGATCGAGTTGACTTTGAGCGTATCGCACTGGTCACGGAATCAAAGAAAATTTATGAAACAACAATTATTGACGGTGTAGAGCGTAAGAAGCGTATCGAAGATATACCAGGTAAAGTCGAATTTAAAAAAGGCGAAATCAATAATGCAGATTTTTTCCGTGTGCGTAACGTATTGGCAGGAAAGATCCATAAGGAAATGATTAAGAAAAATTTTAA
>NZ_JVOR01000015.1:0-350 GCF_001054715.1 Acinetobacter sp. 243_ASPC
GATGGAGATGCTAATCGATCTTGCTCTGTCTCTTCACCGCAACACACTGTAAAAAGATCCTCTTCAGATAAACATGATATTTCAGATTCAATTTTCATTAGCTCTAAAAAATCTTGTTTAACTAGCCAACGTTTCAGATAATCAAGTTTAATACCAAGCGGTTCAAATCGATTTATCATTCCATTGTCGTACCAAATTTCCTTTGCTGCTTTCTGAATGTGTATAAAGCAATCTCCAATTCTCTGCATTAAGATTTCATCAAGCTCCCAACTTGCTAGAATTAAAGCTTCTGGACAGTCATCAGGACTTGAACGATCTGGAAGCTCAGCAACATCTTGAATAATAGTTTC
>NZ_JVOR01000016.1:0-1035 GCF_001054715.1 Acinetobacter sp. 243_ASPC
CCTGAATCTCATCTGGAATCGACCAAAGCTGCAATTTTTGCCGCTGTAGAAGGAGGTTGTTATGTATTTAATTTAGTCTGTAAACATTTTGATTTATAAAAAATTAATAAATTTTTCTCGTTAGATTTGATATTTCTAGACTTGAAAATATTATATGTTAAAATTAATTCTAAAGATGTAATGATTATAATTTCTAATGTTTTTATAAGAATTTATTGTAATTTTTACATTTTAATGAATAAGATTAAAAAGTTGTATATATATGAATTTAAGTAAGTATGATTATTTTATTAATCCTTCTTGTATAAAAATGATATTAGGTGAGATATTTTTATTAATATTTCTTTCTGCTGGTACATTATTTTTATTTCCGTCTGTTTTTGAATCGAACGCTTTACAAGTATATTATTTTGATTTTAATATATCATTATATTATTTATATCCAGTAGTCTTAGGTTTTTTTTGTATTATTGCTATAATAATAAAGATTTTCAAAACTTATCGTTACACTGTGTTTAGCTTTTCTTTTAAGGAGAACTTAATAAAACTGAATATATGTTGGTTCTTAACTGTTACTGTTAAAGACTTTGAAGTTGTAGTTGGTGAATCCTATCGTATTCAGTATAGAAATGGTTTTAAAAAAGAGTTTTTCGATTGCGTGGGTATCAAAAGCTCTAAATCGATATATCTTATTCCAGTAGTGGTCGATAAAAAGAATGAATTAATAAAAATTTTATCAGATCATATTGAAGAAAATTTTATTAAGATAAACTGAATTATAAAAAACCTAAATATTTATTAATTCTTAATAGTTAAAGTGATTAAAATATAGAGTAGAATTATAATATTTCTTTCTTGATGATTCTTATAATAAGAAGATTTAAATTTTTTTATAATATATTTTGAGATAGCTTGTATTTTATTTATGATATTATGAAATAACTTGAACTACTTTGATTTTTGGCAGTAAGTTAATGCTTAAACTAATTTGTTACGTACCTGAATCTCATCTGGAATCGACCAAAGCTGCAATTT
>NZ_JVOR01000017.1:0-19985 GCF_001054715.1 Acinetobacter sp. 243_ASPC
CTGCTGTCCCTGTATGCGTTGTAAATACACCTGACTGTTCAGGGCGGGATCTGAGAAGGTCACGTGCAAGGCGCGTTGCTGTGCACCTAATCCCAAGCGTTCTAATACGCCAAATAGATTAATCGACATTGTTATTATCAGTAAAACTCATACTTAAGTTGAATTTTAACCAATAGATACAGAACTGTCTATTTAGAGTTGTTAATGTTTTGCTAACGTTTTTATTTGCAACTGAATTTTAAATATAAAAAAATGGTGCCGAAGCACCATTTTAATTAGAAGATAAAAAATTATTCTTCATCCATAATCGCCTGGCTCATACCTACTGTGTTAAATCCAGCATCGACATACATGATTTCACCAGTAATACCCGATGCCCAAGGTGAGCAAAGGAATAACGCAGCATTGCCCACTTCTTCAATGGTCACATTACGCTTTAACGGCGATACTTTTTCATTGACATCCAGCATTTTACGGAACGATTTGATGCCTGAAGCAGCCAAAGTACGGATTGGGCCAGCAGAAATTGCGTTCACACGAATACCATCTGCGCCTAAGCTTGAAGCCAAGTAGCGTACGCCTGCTTCTAATGATGCTTTAGCAAGACCCATGACGTTATAATTTGGCATTACGCGCTCAGAACCTTGATAACTTAAGGTCAATAAGCAACCCTGACGTGCTTGAAGCAGTGGCTTCGCAGCTCGCGCCATCGCCACAAAGCTGTAGGCACTGATGTCATGCGCAATACGGAAACCTTCACGATCGGTCACGTCTGTAAAATCACCATCTAAAGTGTGCGCAGGGGCAAAACCAATTGAGTGAACCACACCGTCCACACCGTCCCAATGTTTTGCAAGTTCTGCAAATGCATTGTCAATTTCCGCATCAACCGCAACATCACAAGGAAAAACAAGCGTTGAATCAAACTGTGCAGCAAATTCATCGACACGCTTTTTTAGTTTTTCATTTGGATAAGTAAACGCAAGCTCTGCGCCTTCACGATGGAGTGCCTGTGCAATACCGTAGGCAATAGATAACTTACTTGCAACACCTGCAATTAAAAAACGTTTACCTGTTAATAATCCTTGTGCCATTAGGTTTCTCACTGTATTAAATTTAGAAGCATAATGCCAAGCTTCACAACTTTTCGAAATTGCATAATGCATCTTTTTTTGATTTGCATAAAAAAATCGTACCCCTCACGGCGTACGACTTTTGATTTGAACAACTTGAGTTTTGGATTAGTCGTTCGACAACAGACCAATCAGACGCAAGAACGAGATATACATCCACACCAGCGTCGAGAGTAAGGCAATTCCGCACAACCATTCAAATGATTGCGGTGCGCGTTGTGCTGCAGCAGATTCGATCAGGTCAAAATCCAAAATCAGATTCAATGAGGCAATGACAGCCACAAATGCCGCAAAGCCAATGCCCAACCAATTGCTTTCAAAAATATAAGGTACACTAGATGCAAAAGCCAAACTCATGACCATTTGCACGACAAACACAATGGCAATCGCAATGGTTGCAGAAAGCACCACTGATTTAAATTTCTCGGTTGCACGGATAATCTGGAAGCGATACAAGCCGAACATCACCAAGGTGGTGACAAATGTAGCAAGTAGCGCTTGTAACGGCGCACCCGGAAATTTGGCCTGAAAAATAAAGGAAATACCACCTAAAAATGCACCTTCAAACAGTGCATAAGGAACCGCCAGCTTTGGTGCTGTATGCGCTTTAAACGTTGCAATCAGGCCTAAAATCAGGCCACCAATTGCACCCACCAGCATTGCAGCGTAAGCCATTCCTGCATTGGCGGTAAAAGCGCAATAAAAGAACAACGCTAAACCAGTAATGGCAGCCACCAAGGTCAGACCCACCGATTTTTGTACTGCGCCCGCTACAGTCATCGGCTGCTGAAAATCACTATATGTTTCAACGCGGGTTAATATAGGATTATTACTTTGCATCTTGATCTCTTTGTTATAATTCACTGGGAATACAACTCTATAGTAAAACAAAACCCTGTAAAACCAATTGGTTCCATCCTACTTTTTGTAACAATATGAATATATTCGTAAGACTTTGACCCCACCCGCGACAATAAAAAACCGCAGCCCAAAATTACGCTACGGTGATACGTATTGCGGAGTTATTGCAACATGCAACTTAGTTTTTAATGAAAAAATACTCACGGTAGTAGCGCAGTTCTGCAATCGAATCACGGATATCATCCATCGCCAAGTGCGATGCATTTTTCTTTAATCCGCTCATAATTTCTGGACGCCAGCGCTTAGAGAGTTCCTTAATCGTCGACACATCCAGGTTACGATAATGAAAGTATTGTTCGAGTTCCGGCATCAGTCGATGCATAAAGCGACGATCTTGGCAGATCGAGTTGCCACACATCGGTGAAATTTTCGGATTCACCCATTTCTTTAAAAACTCAAGGGTTTGCTGCTCGGCATCACGTGCGGTCAATTTGCTGCGGCGCACACGTTCAATCAGTCCAGACTGACCGTGCTGACGAGTATTCCATTCGTCCATCGCATTTAATATACGATCGGGTTGATGAATTGCCAAAACCGGACCTTCTGCAAGAATATTCAAATTGTCATCGGTAATAATGGTGGCAATTTCAATAATCTGATCGTTATCTGTGTCCAAACCTGTCATTTCAAGGTCAATCCAGATTAACCGCGTATCCAGTGTGCTGCTCATATCTACCAAATCTAAATGCGAGAAAACACGAATAGTAGCAAATTAATCGTCGCTACGCTGTAACTCGATGGTCAGTTCATGCTATTTTTGCGACCTCGGTAAATGGGTTTTTTTAGGATATGAATGGCTCTAATTCGTAAACGTCGCTTGACTGAACAGCAGCAACGCCGGATCAAGAAACAACAGCAAACACGCCAAGATGATGTAGACACGTCCAGTGATTTAGAAGGATTGGTGGTACAGCATTATGGTCGTCAACTCGAAGTTCAGGCCTTGTCGACACCCGATCCACATCCTGAGCGACCTGAAGTTGCAGATGGCGAACCTGAGCCTTTTTGGAAGCCTATTGAACTGGGCAGCGTTTGGCGATGCCATACCCGTACCAATTTAGAAATGCTGGTGACTGGGGATCGGGTAAAATGGCAAGCCGACCCGAACACGGGACTTGGGATTATTACCGCGATTCAACCACGACGTTCTTTACTGACTCGTCCAGATCGCTATCACAAGGTGAAACCTGTTGCAGCCAACATCAGTTTAATTGTGATTGTCTTTGCAGTATTGCCTGAACCAGCACCGACACTGATTGATCGCTATTTGGTGGCCTGTGCCGATGCCGATATTCCAGCTTTACTGGTGCTTAACAAGTCGGATTTGTTAACCGAACAAGATCCTATTCTGAGTATGCTCGAAGAATATCAAGCACTGGGCTATGAAACATTGGTATGTCATGCCAAAGGCGACCTGCACAGCTTGCAACAGCGTCTAGACAACGAAACAGTTGCCTTTGTAGGGCAATCTGGTGTAGGTAAAAGTTCACTGATCAATGCCATCATTCCAGATGCAGAGCAAAAAACCAATATCATTTCTGAAAACTCGGCACTGGGTCAGCACACCACCACCTCAACCCGACTGATTCGGTTTGGTGAAAATGGCGCATTGATTGACTCACCGGGAATTCGCGAATTTGGACTCTGGCATCTGGATGCCGAAAAAATACGCCATGGTTTTCCAGAAATCGATCAGCGTTTGGGACAATGCCAATTTCGAAATTGTACCCATACGCATGAAAAGCATTGTGGCTTGAAAGTGGCCATCGAAAACGGTGAAATTCTGCCGCGCCGACTGGATAGCTATTTGCGATTGTTGGATGAAATTCAGGAAGCGCAACAAAAAAGTTAATTTTTCTAAATATTGCTCTTGAACTGGTGATTTTGATCACCATGTATATGAGCTATACTCTTCGTCAATTTTGAGTTTAATTAGGTGGCTTGTGGAACGTTGGTTGGAGTTTATGGGGAATCACCCCTTTTTATTTGGAACACTTGCAGTTCTGGCTGTGTTGTTTTTTATTTTTGAAGGACAACGTAACGGACGCAAAATCTCCCCACAATCGCTTGGTATTTTGATCAAAGCCAAAAATGCGCAATTGATCGACCTACGTGATGCCAAAGACTTTCGTGAAGGTCATATCAGCGGAAGCCGTAACATTCCGTACAGCCAAATTGCCAGCCATGTAGACGAGCTTAAAGCAAGTGATCGTCCACTGGTGTTCATTTGTAACCTTGGTCAAGTTGCCGGTAGTGCGTTGCAAAAAATCGGACACGCCGACAGTTACCGTCTCGACGGCGGTATTAGCAACTGGAAAGGTCAAGGTTTGCCACTGGTTAAAGCAAAGACGACTAAAGCTTAAGGAGCAATTTCATGACTGCAAATGTTACGATTTATTCAACTACAGTATGTCCGTACTGCATTCGTGCAAAACAACTGCTTGAGCGCAAAGGCATTGAGTACAAAGAAATTAATTTGTCAAATGAAGCACCAGATGTGCGCATCGAACTGATGCAGCGTACCAATCATCGTACCGTGCCTCAAATTTTTATCAAAGACCAGTTTATTGGCGGTTTTGATCAACTTTATGCCTTAGAGCGTGAAGGCAAACTCGACGAGCTACTGGCTTAATTTCGCTTTAAATTGTTAAGGAAAAAAGAATGAGTGAAGAACAACAAACTCAACCGCAACTTGCTTTAGAACGTCTTTATACCAAAGACATTTCGTTTGAAGTCCCAGGACCGCAAGTCTTTACAAAACAATGGCAACCAGAGTTGAACATCAATTTGTCGTCTGCGGCAGAAAAAATTGATCCAACACATTTTGAAGTGTCATTAAAAGCGGTTGTTCAAGCAAATAACGAAGGCGAGACGGCATTTATTGTTGACGTGACTCAATCTGGTATTTTCTTAATTGACAATATCGAAGAAGACCGTCTTCCGTACATTTTAGGCGCGTACTGCCCAAACATTTTGTTCCCGTTCTTACGTGAAGCAGTCAACGATATGGTCACCAAAGGTAGTTTCCCACAATTGCTTTTGACACCAATCAACTTTGATGCAGAATTTGAAGCCAATCTTCAACGTGCTCAAACGCAAGTTGAAGGCCAAGCTTAAGTTGCATTGAGCATAAAAAAGCGACCTGTATGGTCGCTTTTTTACATGTAAAATTGCAATTATTTGAATTTTTTGTGATTGCTGTTACGAATATCGATTAATTTCTTTCCTTCAATTTTGGCCTGATCCAGCTTACCCGCCTTCACTAAAAGATTGGTTTTATCAATTTCGGCAACCAGTTGATCCAAGCCCGCGTGATACCCCATCACCTCTGGACTATTGTCTGGTTTATTGGCCAGCTTTGGTGGCTTAGATTTTTTCGAATCTAACGCAGCCATTTTCATTTTACTTAATGCCATTTCTGCGTCTTTGGCATTACTTGCTTTTGAAAAGTCAGAATACGACGTTGCAATGCTGATCATGTTGTTTTGAAGGCTGGCTGCCATAGTCAGGTGGCTCACGCTCAAACAGCTTGCAAGTAACAGACTTCCTATTAGTTTCTTGTTCATACACTCAGTCCATTTTACAGAGATTATCTCCCCCTTAAAAATATACAGTTTAGAGAAAAACATAAAGCGCCTTTTGTAGGAGCTTTATGTTTAAAAACTTAAAACTTGATCAGCCGCAAAACTAAACTTTACGGCGCAGTGCATCAGAAATGGCTTCAACCAGTTGCTGCGCAATTTCCTGCTTAGACGCTTTTTCTAGCTCTCGCTTTTTCAGGTGATAACGCTCGGCAAAAAACACCATCATGGCATTTTCATCCGATGCAAATCCGATATCTTTGCGTGACACATCGTTGCAGGCAATCATGTCCAGATTTTTAGCCACCAACTTACCAGCCGCATAAGCTTCCACGTTTTGTGTTTCTGCCGCAAAGCCCACCATAAATGGCCGCTCTGCTTGTTGTGCAACGGTGGCCACAATATCCGGGTTCTTGATGAGTCGCACCTCAAGTTCATCGCCCGATTTTTTAATCTTTTGCTCAGCCACTTGTGCAACGCGATAATCGGCGACAGCCGCAGTGGCAATAAAAATATCACAACCTTGTTTGAGCGTATTCAAGCTTTCATCGAGCATTTGCACCGCAGATGCTACATTGATGCGCTGTACACCATTTGGTGTATCCAGACTCACCGGCCCGGCAATCAAGGTTACTTTAGCACCCGCAGCATAGCAGGCTGCTGCCAATGCAAAGCCCATCTTTCCAGTACTATGATTTGAAATATAGCGCACGGGATCAATCGCTTCACGGGTTGGACCAGCAGTAATCACGACATGCTGTCCGGCCAGCAAACCAAATTTTTCTGCAATCGCACGTTGAGCTTTATGGAAGTACTCTCGCACCTGATAAGCAAGTTGCTCCGGCTCAGGCATACGCCCCAAGCCTACGTCGCCACAGGCTTGCGCGCCTGCATCTGGCATAATAACGTGTACACCGTCTTCGACCAGCGTTTGTAAATTACGCTGGGTGGCTTTGGCCGCCCACATTTGCTGGTTCATTGCTGGTGCAACCCATACCGGTGCTTTAGTGGCTAAATACAGCGTGCTGAGTAAATCATCGGCCAAGCCCTGTGCAAATTTGGCAATCGTGTCGCAACTGGCGGGGGCAACCAGCACCAGATCTGCCCAGCGTGCAAGTTCGATGTGTCCCATACCCGCTTCAGCTTCGGTGTCGAGCAATTCTGTATGGACAGGATAGCCAGACAAAGCCTGAAAGGTTAAGGGTGTGATAAAGGCTTGTGCGCCATGTGTCATGACCACACGGACATTAAATCCATAGTCTTTTAATCGGCGTACTAAAATGGCACTTTTGTAGGCCGCAATACCGCCTGTTACAGCTAAAATAATGTTTTTATTTGGAATGACACTTAAATCAAAGCTCACGAACAGCATACCTTTCTGTTGCAGTGGCGCTCACAATAGCATTAAATAGACCTAGACCCAAGTCATTGTAATTTCGAAATCAGAACTATAACGTACATCTTCAATCAGAATGCAACAGTCTATTAAATTTTGGCCCAAGCACGAACAACCCCGAGAACGGTTACTGCACACTGGGCCTGCAAGCTTATCAGATGCCGAACTATTGGCCATCTTCTTACGTACAGGCTCCAAGCAGCACTCGGCGGTTGAGCTGGCGCGCAACATGATTCAACATTTTGGCGGCCTGAATCCAGTCTTTGACGCCTCCTTAGAAGAACTTTCCGGCTTTCATGGAGTGGGTGCAACCAAATATGCGCACTTAATGGCGGTAAAAGAACTCGGACGGCGCTATCTCGAACATTATTTTCATCAAGATGCCTTAAGTTTATCTTCCTCCGAACAGGTGCTGGATTATTTACGTTATGAACTGTTGGGAGAAAAACAGGAAATTTTTGCCGTGCTGTGTCTCGACAACGAATTAAGAAAGCTGCATTTTAAAAAACTATTTTTTGGCTCTTTAAATAGCTGCGAGATCTCGATTAATCAAACGTTACGTTATGCGATACAACAACACGCATCACATCTTGTGATTGCGCACAATCATCCCTTCGGGCACGCACTACCCTCCGAGGCCGACACGACGCTTACTCAACGCTTGCTTCAGGCCTGTGAACTGGTCGACATCCAGTTAATCGATCATTTTATTATTGCGAAAAACGGCTGCTTTTCATTTGCAGAACATGACTTACTTCATGTACAAAAAAATCAATCGCCCAGATATTGACAAAGCCGCACCGACTGGTGAAGATCATGCTCAAAAAAGCTGTGAACGTCTCGCATGATTGTCCGTGATCAAACCAATATTTTTCGCCTACTCTTTTCTTGGCGAGGAACCATTTTACCCAAAATTCTTCCACCGCTTGGGATTTTGATGCTGATCTCGGCTGTGATTGGCGGCATTCAATATACCCAGATTTTTAATTTTCCCCAGTTACCGTTGGTCGGCTTTACCCTTATTGGTGTGGTCCTGTCGATTTTCTTGGGATTTAAAAACAGTGCATGTTATGACCGTTGGTGGGAGGCACGTAAATTATGGGGATCACTGATTGCAAATGCGCGTCACTTTGATCGTGACTGTAGAATTTTACCGCAAGGACGGCGTGAACGGATCATTCAGCATGTAATTGTATTTGCCAACGTTTTACGTGATCGTCTACGTCACCAAACGGCCAATCCGACTGAGCTGACCGAAACCAGTGGCTTGAGCCAGCAAGCACTCACCCAGTTGTATCAACAGGTGAATGCACCGCAATACACCTTAAGCCTTATTCACTGGGAGTTAATGCAAGCACTGAAAGAAGGCGAAATTAGCGATATTATTTATACCCAAATGAATCGGTATGTGGCCGAATTCAGTCTGGTACAAACCGGATGTGACCGTATTGCCAACACGCCTATTCCTTTTGCCTACTCTGTTTTGCTTAACCGAACCGTATACTTTTTCTGTTGTATGTTGCCCTTTAGTTTAGGCTCGACCCTTGGTTTGGCTACCCCGATCTTGGTGGGCATTCTGACCTATACTTTTTTGGGCCTTGATGCTTTAAGCACTGAAATTGAAGAGCCATTTGGCACGCAAAGTAACGACTTACCTCTAGATTCGATGGTGCGCATGATCGAAATTGAACTTCTGAGTACTTTGGGTAAACCGACGCCTCCACCGATTCAAGCGCAAGATAACAACTTGCTTTAGAAGCTTTCCCAAATGCCGGTCTGCCGAGGATTAGGCTGTGGCGTATTGCCCAGTTTAATCCATGGCATATTGTCGCCATGAAAATCACTGCCAATCGATACTTTTAAATCAAATTGTGCAATCAAACGATCGACCATTTGGCGCGTAGAGAGTGGGTCAATACTGGGTGGTAGCTCAACTGCATCGCCACCCAACGAGGCAAAATACTCAATTAAGTAGCGAATATTGGTAGACGACAGATCGTAGCGAGTCGGATGTGCCAACACAGCATAACCTTTGCTTTCATGAATAATACGAATCGTCTCGGGCAGCGCTAAACCGTCAAATTTGACATAGGCCCGTTTGCCTTCTTTTAAAAAGCGGTCAAATGCCTGCTGCGGGCGACTCACAATTCCTTTTTCAATCAGGATTTTGGCAATATGGGTTCGGGTAATACGGTCAGGAACATGCTCTACCTTGGCCAGTACATCCGGGTAAATATCAAATCCGATACAGCCTTCTAACAACTGACAAATCTGCTTGGCACGCGTCGCCCGAATATTTTTTTGTATCACTAATGCATCTTGTAGAGGCTTTGGATTTTGCATATTCAGCGCCACAATATGTACGCCATAAGCTTTTTTGGTGTTGGGACGAGACCACTGACTGGAAATCTCCACACCAGAAATAATATGAATATCATGATCTTGGGCGATTTTTCGCGCAGTTTCCAGCCCATCCATCGTGTCATGATCGGTCAGTGCTAAGGTATGAATACCGCACGCGACAGCAGATTCGACCAAAGCCTGAGGCGATAAGGTCCCATCAGAAATATTGCTGTGCGTATGTAAATCTATGCCGTGCATCTTCTATACTATGCCATTCGTTATGATCTGGTTTAGATACTCTAACATGAAAGCACTTTTAGACTTTGTGCCCCTCATTATTTTCTTTTATTTATATAAGACTGTCGATCCGGCCGATACCCAGCATCCGTTATTGAAACTGATTGGTTCGGCTGGTGGTGTAGACAATAACAATATTTTGGTTGCGACCACGGGTCTCATTATCTCGATGTTGATTGTATACGGCGGGCTGTTCATTTCACAAAAATTTCGTCTTGAAAAACAACAGTGGATTGTGTTGTTTATGACCGTAATTTTTGGTGGCATTACCTTGATGCTCAGCGATGACTTCTATATTCGTCTCAAAGCCGTCATTCTTAATCTGGTGTTTGCAGGTGCCTTTTTACTGTCGCCATTTTTTAGTAAAGATAAAACACCGCTGATCCAACGTTTGTTTGGCCCTATTTTTGAATTATCAGCCAAAGGCTGGAAAAATCTAAACTTTGCATGGGCTGCCATGTTTGTGGTGATGTCATTACTGCATTTCTTCTTTGCATTTGTATTTATGCATGGAAAATATTGGGGTGAATTTACCGCATTTGGTGACATGATCGTGATGTTTTCATTTATCATTATCCAGTTTGTTGTATTACGTAAATTTTTCAAGACACCAGATGCCTAAGCTTCTGAAAATTCTTACAAAAGGATATCCTTATGCCTTTATTTGTGGTGACCTGTACAGATAACGAAGGGACGCTAGAAAAACGTTTAGCGACGCGTCCACAGCATCTCGAACGTTTACAAAAACTCGATGACGAAGGCAGACTGATTGTCGCTGGTGCCATGCCTAAAGAAGCAGGCAATCCGCAGGCTGGCTTTTACGGCAGCACCATTATTGTTGATTTTGACAGTCGTGAAGCGTTGGATGCTTGGTTAAAAGAAGAACCATTCTGGATTGAAGGCGTGTATGGGCACATCGATGTCAAACCCTTTAATAAAGCCTTTCCAAAAGAGTAATTCCATGTCTCACACGCTGAAAACGCTGATCGGCTTATCTTTGCTGTGCTCAAGTGTTTGGGCTGTTGAACCAACGCCTGCACCCGCTCAACCTAGCACATCTGCTGCTACAACTGCGACGGCTCCAGCAACTGCTAGTGTGGCAAATGCAGCCAATACTGCATTAAAACCGCTTACCGCCGAGCAAATTGCCAAACTCAAAGCTGAGCAAGATGCCAAAATTAAAGCGCTGGTTAAAGATCAGGCTGGTCGTTTAAAACAGCTTGAGCAAGCCAATCTGGATGCTCTGACTCAAAACCAAGAATTGCAGCTTAAAAACGACAATCTTATGGTGCAGGTTCAGGTATTGCAAAGTGAGCGCAGTGCCCAAATGTTTTTGTATGGCGCCGCTACGATTGCGGTCGGGGTAATTCTAGGCTTTCTGATTGCAGGTTATGTCTACACCAAGCGTCGCCGTCAATGGTAAACTCAACCCTCTATTCACCCGAATAAAAGGATCTGTGCGTGTCAGCGAGCATCCAAACCGCAACGTTAGATTGGCATTGTGTAGACGGAATTGATGTTCCGGTCTCAAAGCAGTTTGGAGATGTGTATTTCTCCAAAGACAATGGATTGCTCGAAACACGCCATGTTTTTTTAAATGGTAATGATCTGCCTACACGTTTGGCAGCCTTAGCACCATTTGAGTACTTTTGTGTAGGCGAAACAGGATTTGGAACAGGCCTGAATATCTTAGCGCTCTGGCAACTCTGGCAACAGGTACGTCCCGATAACCAGAGTCACTTACATGCCATCAGCGTGGAGAAATTTCCGCTCAGTAAAACCGATCTGTGCCGCGCACTTCGTGCATGGCCCGAGCTTAAACCGCTTGCAGATGCACTGATTGAGCAATACCCCCTCCCGATTGCCGGGTGTCATCGCTTAAATTTTCCAAACGAGCGCTTTAGTCTTGATCTTTGGCTCGGTGATGCTCACGATGTATTTCCATGCATCGTCAAAACGCAGGCGGTTCATGCGTGGTTCCTCGATGGTTTTGCGCCTTCCTGCAATCCTGAACTTTGGGAAACTCAGGTTTTAAGCCAAATGATTCGGCTTTCTCAACCCGGCACCACTTTTGCGTCATTTAGTGTGGCTGGTGTGCTCAAACGTGGCCTCAGAGAGCACGGTATTCAAATCAGCCGACCACGAGGTTTTGGGCATAAACGGGAAATGCTAAAAGGCATTTGGCCCGATGCTGAAGAACACTTAAAGGAATCCACCTCTTCAGGCCAGCAACACTTTGCCGTTATTGGGGCCGGAATTGCAGGTTTAA
Organism: Acinetobacter sp. 243_ASPC; assembly: GCF_001054715.1. Taxonomy (NCBI): domain Bacteria; kingdom Pseudomonadati; phylum Pseudomonadota; class Gammaproteobacteria; order Moraxellales; family Moraxellaceae; genus Acinetobacter; species Acinetobacter sp. 243_ASPC. Next base: position 11,941 of record NZ_JVOR01000017.1, read on the forward strand.
ATTGTGCATGGGCTTTGGCGCAGCGCGGTCATCAGGTGACGATCTTTGAGCAGGCACATCCTTTATCAGGCGCATCTGGTAATCCATTGGCGTTACTCAATCCTAAGCTGTGCCCGATTACACAAAGTCCAGATCATTTGATGCTGGTGTGCTGGCAATATGCGATGCGCTTTTATCAGCATTTTGGTGCGTTTCGTGCCCTTGAGGTCAATCAGATTGCACTCAAAGAGCCTGAGCAATTGCTGGCGCTGGCAGCACAATATCCCGAGCAGCTTTTACAGCCTCAGCCTGCTCAATCCTCACCGATTCAAACGCCTTTTGATGCCCTCACTTTAACGCAAGCCGGTGCAATTCGGCCGCATCAGTTTTGTGAGGAAGTTTTAGCACATCCCAATATTCATTTGCAGATAGCCCAGATTGATCAAATTCAGGAAGATACAGATCATGTACGTATCATGGCGCAGCAACAGGAGCTATTCCGTGCCTCGGCCGTGATTGTATGTGCGGCACGGCACAGTGCCGTATTGTTTGAGCATTATCCACAGCTTAAGCCAATTCGCGGACAAATCAGCTGGGTGGATACCGCAGCGCATCCATTGCCTTTTGAGCAGGCATATAGTTATGGCGGCTACTGCATGCAACTGGATGAGACACATTTGATTCTGGGCGCATCATTTTTGCCACAGCGTGAAGATGATGAGGTCAACGAAGAAGACCATGTGCATAACTTTCATTTAATCCACAGCGTCTTCCCAGAATATGCACAAGGATTGCCGCCAGTGAGTACATGGTCAGGTCGTGCCGGAGTGCGGGCACAATCTCCAGATTATTTTCCTTTGGCTGGTGCACCAACTGCACAATCCAGGTTATATACGCTTGCAGGACTGGGTTCAAAAGGGTTTATGTTTTCCCCACTCTGTAGCGAAATACTTGCCGCACAGATTCTAAAAGAAAGTTGCCCTGTGCCAGAGAGTTTGTTCAAACGCTTGAATCCACAGCGCTTTAAAAAGAAAGTTGCAATCAAGCAAAGAACTGAACACCCTAAACCTGAAACACACTCATAAAATTTCAGTTAAAAAAAAGCGCCCGAAGGCGCTTTTTTTAGGCTGTGTGCCCTTGATCCAAAGGCATTCCGGCAGCCTTGGCTGCGCGAGTACCACCCATTAAGATCACGTATTCACGCGAGTTATCAAGCTCTTCAAGCTTTTCAGCAGCGCGCGGGGCTTTACTACCACCACCACATAAAATATAAATCGGCTGATCCGTTGGCACCTGAGTTAAACTTTCTGCACCTAAATCACCGATCGGTCGATTTTTAGCACCTTTAACATGCCCTTCAGCATAAGAACTCGCATCACGGACATCCCAGATAATGGCATCTTCTGGGAACTCAAATGTCGTAATTTCTTGTTTACGGATCATTGCGCACTCCTTTGATGTAAACAACACTTGGCAAATGAAGAAAACATCCCTAGCATCTCAAATATTCTTTCACTTTGTAAAGGTCTAAACCATGCCTTCTTTTGATATTGTCTCTGAATTGGAACTTTTTGAAGTTAATCACGCGGTTCAAAACACGCAAAAAGAGATCCAGACGCGTTTTGACTTCCGTGGTCAAGACGTTACCATCGAACTGAACGAAAAATCGAAAGAAATTAAAATTTCGACAGAAAGCGATTTTCAGTGTGAGCAAGTATACACCATGCTTGAAAATCATTTTTACAAGCGCAAAATTGATGTCCAAGCGCTTGATCCACAAAAAGCCAGCGCATCAGGTAAACATGTGGTTCAAGTCATTAAACTGAAAGACGGACTTGACTCGGATACCGCAAAAAAAATCAATAAAGCCATTAAAGAAAGTGGCATCAAAGCGCAATCTTCAATTCAGGGTGACAAAATTCGAGTCAGCGATAAAAAACGCGACACATTGCAACAAGTGATGGCCTTTTTGCGCGAACAACAATTTGGTCTACCGTTACAGTTTAATAATTTCAAAGACTAATTTTTCTGCGGTGTAGATGGGGACGTGTTATGGCTCAGACCAATCGTTTAGCAAAGCTGGTAAAGGCGACTTCTAAATTTCCTAAAGGGCTTCGAAGCACGCTTTGGAGTAAAGCCTTTGGTCGGATTGTGCCGATGGTGGGCACAGCCAATATTCGTTATTTAGAGGTTGATCAGCATCATGTCAAGGTTCGTCTGGAGAACCAGCGCAATATGCAAAATCACATTAAGGGCTTACATGCGGCCGCGATGGCTTTACTGGCAGAAACGGCAACAGGGTTTCTGACCGGTTTACATGTTCCCGATGACCGGATTTTGCTGATCAAGTCTTTGCATGTCGATTATCTCAAAGTTGTTCAAGGTGGGTTAACTGCAACCGCTCAATTAAGCCTTGAACAACAGCGTTTTATCGCTGAGCATGATAAAGCTGAGCTTTCCATTCCGGTCACGGTGGTTGATGACGCTGGTGTGGAAGCCATTCAGTGTGAAATGATTTGGGCATGGTTGCCTAAACGCAAACCCTAAATACGCTCAACCGCATAAAAAAAGGTACAGCATCGGCTGTACCTTTTTAATTTCAATATATGCTCTTGAATTGATTTGAGTTCTATTGGGCTAAAAATGCCTGTTTGACCTCATCTGAAATTTGACGTTTATTGCCGTTTACATCGACAGCCACAAACGTAAATACACCCTCAGTGACACGTTTTGCAGAACGTGAGCTGTCATGGCTGTCCCATACTTCAATTTGCATCTGAATCGAGGTATTGCCCACTTTTAAAATTCGGGTGTAGCAACTGATCACATCCCCTACTTTGACTGGAACCAAAAAGGTCATCTGATTAATCGAAATGGTTGCACAGCGCCCTTTACTAAAGCGCTCCGCATGAATGGCACCAGCCAAGTCCATCTGCGATACAATCCAGCCACCAAACACATCTCCACTCCAGTTGGTATCCGCAGGCATGGCAATGGTTTGTAAAGACAATGTCCCTTCAGGTTTTATAGGGGTATCCAACACATTAACTCCGAAATTAAGACTGTAGGTGCTGATCTAACCATTGTTGCATTTCGGTCGATCGCAGCGCGCCACTTATTCTAGCAATTTCGGTGGTTTTATTCATCAGCACCAAGGTCGGAATACTACGAACATGAAATGCCTGACTGAGTCGAGGCGAAGTTTCGGTATTGATCTTGGCAAAGATTACTTGAGGATTTTGAGCCGCAACCTGTGCAAAATGAGGCGCCATCATCTTGCACGGACCACACCACTCAGCCCACAGGTCAATCAGAATGGGTAAATCACTATGTGTCACAAATTGACTAAAATTCTGCTCATTTAATTCGATCGGCTCACGCGGTAAAAGCTTGGCATGGCACTGACCACATTGCGGATCTGCACTCAGTTTTTCTTCGGGAACGCGATTTTTTGCACCACATGACGGGCATACAACAATCATGTTAGCTCACTCCAATATGTCGATGTAAAAATTCTAATTGGGTTGCGATGGCTTTTTCAAACCAAATACCATGATAAACATCAAAATGTTGCATATTCCACTCATGATAATCGACAAATGGTGCAATATTGGTTGCAGCTTCGCGACTCGAGTCAATCGGAATCAAGGAATCTTGCTTAGCCGCAATAAACAAAACCGGCACACTGATATTGCGCACGCTCTGAATAGGTCGAAAGCGCAGCAGCTGAAAAAAGGCACGTGCAGGAATCTGTCCGCTCCAGTAAAAATCAGGGTTGACAATCGACAGATATCCCAAGCGGCTGTCAGATGTAGGCAAAAAACAGAGTTGCTGTTCGGCGATAACGGGAAGTGTTTTGGGAGCCAATCCGACTTTGGCTCCCATATAATCTTGACTGGAAAGTTTCAGCGCCCGAGGCAACTGCTGTAAAGGATACAACTTGGCACTTTCTGCACTGTCAATAAAGGGCACCTGCGCAATTACGGCATGCACATGCTTCAGCTCTGCTGCCAGGCTTAAAACATATCCACCACTTAAGTCAGTTCCCCAAAGTACGATGCGCCGCTCATCAATCAGTTTGCTGGCAAGCATATATTGAATCACGGTTTTCCAGTCATCAATTTGCTGCTTTAAATGTACCAGCTCCCTAGGCTTACCCGTACTGCCACCCCAATAGCGATAATCAAATAGCACCACCGCGTAACCGGCTTGTGCAATCTTCTGTGCATATGCAGCTAATTTAAAATGACGCAATCCTGCAAAGCCATGCGCCATAATGACTACGGCAGGTTTTTTTTGATGTTTGGGTCGGTAAAAGTCAGCAGCAATCAGGTCTTGACCATGTTGTACATACAGTGGTTCAACTGTATAAGCGTGCATACGTGCTCCATTGCCTTCACGATAAGCTCGATTGAGTTTGAAAAAAACGTATGACGCTTTAACTCAATATCTTGCATAATGCTATGATACAGCATATACGTTTTTTTAAGATTTGGAGTGACAAAATGACAGAGAATGTCGGTTTCGCCGGTCAAATTGGACCAGAACATCTTGCACAAGTGGTAGAAAAAGGCTTTAAATCGATTATCAATAATCGTCCAGATCTTGAGGGTGGTCCAGAACAGCCAACCAGTTCACAGATTGAAGAAGCTGCTCGTAACGTTGGTCTCGACTACGTTTATCAGCCTGTGGTAGCTGGTCAGATTAGCGAACTCGATGTACGTACTTTTGCAAATCATTATAACGAGTTACCAAAACCAATTTTAATGTTTTGTCGTACCGGTAACCGCTCCAACAACCTCTATCAACTCGCCAAACAGATGGATCTGCTGGATGACTAATCTTGTTCGAATTTGCATTCTTACATTTTTATTTTTAAGTCCGGTCACACTCTTTGCACAATCTGCAGTCACACAGGTGAGTTCAGCCGTGACAATTTCTGATGAAATTTCGTTGCAGGACTTAAACCAGCTAATCGACCGCAGTCGCTTTCGCTCTGTGATTTTGCAGCGTCCAGATCATGATCGTGGCAATGGTCTTACGGTATATCAACTCAGAGACGTCGCTGAAAAAGCCCGTGTCAGTTTGATCTATCAACCCATTGAAAATGGCAGCAATACTCAAACAGATATTTACGCTTTTGCTCGCTACTATAACAGCTTGCCAAAGCCGATTTTACTGATTTGTAAATCTGGTAAACGCGCGCTCGATTTGTATACTCAAGCCAAGCAACAAGGTTTACTGAATGACTAAAGTATTCATCATGATGATCTGTGTATGTTCGCTACTGACTGCATGTAGCAGTATGAATGTCCGTCCAACCGTCGGCGTGAGTATGGGCGTTCCGCTCTGAAGTTTTGTGCGTCCAAAGCACTCTCACCTTACACGCGCTAACCAAACAGCCTGCATTCGCAGGCTGTTTTTATGTTAAACATAGAGATAGAACAACAAAATGGTTTTTGCATAATGTACGACATTATTATTATTGGTGCAGGCACAGCGGGTATTAGCGCTTATAAACAAGCAGTGAAACACACACAAAATCTACTGATTATTAATGACGGACCTTGGGACACCACCTGTGCCCGTGTGGGCTGTATGCCCAGCAAAGTGCTGATTGCCTCCGCCAATCGCTGTCATGATATTCAACAGCTCGATCAAGTCGGCCTGAAAGGTCGCGTTCAACTCGATTGTACAGAAGTCATGCAGCACGTACGTACACTTCGAGATTCATTTACTGCTTCTACATTAAAAGAAGTGAACGCTTGGCCTGAACAACACAAATGTTCTGGTAAAGCCGAATTCATAGATGCCTCCACTGTGTGTGTGAATGGGCAAGACTATCAAGCGAAAGCATTTATTTTGGCTGTCGGCTCCACGCCCAATGTGCCTAGTTTATGGAAAGCACAATTGCAACATCGTCTTATTACCTCAGATGATATTTTTGAACTTCCCACGCTTCCACGTTCTGTAGCAGTCATTGGCAGTGGTGCAATCGCGATCGAGATGGCACAGGCATTATCTCGTTTGGGGGTCAAAATCACTATTTTTGCCCGTAGTCAACGCGTTGGTATCCTTTCTAGCCCTTCACTACAGCAACTTGCTCAGACCATTCTGGCAAAAGAGCTTGATATCAAATTTGAAGTGCTTCCCGATCAGCTTTTACTTGAACATGATCAGGTTAAAATCAGTTATCGCCAAGAAGGACAACAAGTCACCGAGCATTATGATTATGTATTGAATGCAACCGGACGGGATTCATTACTCAATACATTAAAATTAGAAAAAATCTCGCCAGAGTATGGCGATATCAAAAAATTGCCTATAGATTCAAAGACAAAACAATTGGGCGATTTTCCAATTTTTATTGCAGGTGATGCCTTTACCAGCACACCAGTTCAGCATGAAGCAGCCTTTGAAGGCAAAATGTTGGTTCAGAATTGTTTGAATTATCCCGATGTTCAAAATGTAAAATTATTAACGCCCTTAAGCATGGTGTTTTGTTCACCAGAAATGGCGATTGCCGGATGTTCTCACAAACAACTGACTCAAGCAAAGCAAGCTTTTGTTACGGGTGAAGCCTCATACAGCAATCAAGGACGCGCAAAAGTACTGGGTAAAAATCAGGGCGCAGTTGAAGTTTATGTTGATCCTGAGTCTAGAGTACTGCTAGGTGCGGAATTATGTGTCGAGCAAGCAGAACATATGGCACATATGCTGGCTTGGTCAATTGCGCAAGATGCAACCATAGATGATGTTTTACAATTTCCGTTTTATCATCCAACGCTTGAAGAAGGATTACGTACTGCCCTAAAAGCAGCACGACGTCAACTTGACCAAACTTAATACGCTAAAATCGCAGCAAATTTTATGACATATTTTGGAACAGTTATTGCTTAATTATTTATAATCTCAGTATTAAGTTTAACTTCAAGAAAGAGTTTATTTACGATGCAGTTTTCAAAATTAGCGGTAATTTTTGGTGCGATTGGCCTAACAGTAGGTCTCGTTGGATGTACCACAACAACTCCATCGATGAAGGTCCAATCCATGACAACAACGCTTCAACATCTCACAGACAGCACACCGCGCCTTGCTATTATTGCAGCGTTTGGTCAAGAAGCTGATCTACTGATTGAATCAACTAAAGACAAAAAAGAATATCTCATTAATGGTAGAAAGTTTGTCACCGGTACACTAGAGAATGCACCTGTTGTGATTACCTTAAGTGGTATCAGCATGACCAATGCCGCTATGACCACTCAAATGATCAGCGATCATTTTAATTTAAAAGGGATTGTGTTTAGCGGTATCGCAGGCAGTCTAAATCCAAACCTTCACGTTGGTGATGTAGTCATTGCCAAAAGCTGGTTAGCACCAAATGAAGTGTATTATAACAATACGAAAGAGTTACCCTCGGCATGTGGTCAACCCGGTGATATTTCATGTTTAGGGATTAAACTGGCCGACAATGTTCCGGCTTGGAATAATCAGTTTTTACGTGAAACCAACGTGATGAATGCCAATAACTACAAAAATGTTGCGCTTACAAGTCGATTTGGTGACACCGATGTGCCAATGGCATATGGCGAAATGCGTGTCGATTTCCCTGTAGATCATAAAATGCTTGCAATCGTCGATCGCGTGCAAAAAGGCACTGAAAAACAGTTAGAAGCCATTTGTTCAGGCGTAGACTGTTATCATCCAAAGATTGTGGTTGGACAGCGTGGCATCTCTGGTGGTGCATTCTTAGCCAATGCAGCATATCGTGATTATCTACATAAAAACTTGCTTGGCGATTGTGTAGATATGGAAACAGCAGCTGTGGCACAAGTGGCTTATTCAAATAATATTCCATTTATTGCATTTCGTAGCTTGTCTGACCTCGCAGGTGCAGACCATGATCCAAACGTTGCAGCTTTCTTTGGTTCAGGCATCGCACAGCGAAACGCAGCGAAATTAACGATGTCTTTCATTCAACAGTGGAATGCTCAGTAATTTAAGTATTAAAAAAAGGGCAGATGCCCTTTTTTTATGTCTTATTGAATGCGGGATTGATTGATGTC
>NZ_JVOR01000018.1:0-2801 GCF_001054715.1 Acinetobacter sp. 243_ASPC
GTTAATCCGCAGGTCCCTGGTTCGAGCCCAGGTGGGAGAGCCAAGATTCTGAAAACCCACTCTTTTGAGTGGGTTTTCTTTTTAAGCGAAGTAAAAGTGTGTTTGATTTTTTTCAGGTTTTCTTTGTTACTGTAGGTATTCTTTCAAGCCTTACACTCTTGTTTATTTGCGTTAGGCCTTATCTAAAATTACGAAAACAATATCACCCGCGCCCTGTCATTACACCTTTTGAAGCCAAGATGTTTAAGCAGCTCAAAGCCGCTTTTCCAGATTTAAATGTATTGGCTCAAGTTGCATTTAGTGCCCTCATTACTAGTGATCAGTACAAAATTCGAGGGCGCTTTAATCGAAAGGTGACAGATTTTGTTATTTTGAATCAGAAATTAGACGTTGTAGTTATTATTGAACTCGATGATCCGAGCCACCTTAGCAAACAACAAGAAGATAAATTTCGAGATCAAATGCTCCAAGAAGCCGGCTATCGCGTGCTGCGTTACACTCAAATTCCGTCGGTGCGCCAGCTTCATAAAGACATTCAGCTTTAAATGCGAGCTAGAATCAGAATAGTTTATTCTGCTTTGTTTTGGGCATGTCGTTTCGCAATTTCTTCTTTTTGCTGTTGATACTTGCGATGATTCTCAGCATCACTTTTTGCCGCCAAGAATGCCAAACCCAGAACACCAATTGGAATCAAAAGCCCCAGCGCCATCAACAACCAAGGTACTTTCTTTTTTGGGGGAGATGACTGATTCATCTAGATATTTACCTCTACAACATTTAGATCATATTCACCGAAGCACAATAACTTAAAAACAGATGGCATGCCATGCCAAAATCATGACCAAGCATCACTATAAATAAAAAAGCCTACAGATCATGTAGGCTTTTTAACACGACTGAAAGATTAGCTGAACTGACCGCTCGACTGAGTCGGTGTAACCACATCAGCTCGCTGAGGTTGTGCTTCAACCAGATCTTCTTCATCATGAGCTTCAGACTTTGCTACCACCGCAGTTGCAATACTATTACCTATCACGTTCGTTGCAGAGCGACCCATATCCAAGAACTGATCAATTGCAAGGATGAGCAAGATACCAGCTTCAGGCAGCTTAAACATAGACAGGGTTGCTGCAATCACCACGATAGAAGCACGTGATACACCCGCAATTCCTTTACTCGTAATCATCAAGGTTAACAAGATCAGCACTTGCTGTGTAAAGCTCAAATCGATGTTGTAGGCCTGAGCAATAAACAATACTGCAAATGACATATACATCATCGAGCCATCAAGGTTAAACGAATAACCGAGTGGTAATACGAAGCTTGAAATACGCTTTGGTACACCAAACTTATTTAAACCTGCAATAATTTTTGGGTATGCAGATTCACTGCTTGATGTTGCAAATGCAAGTGCAGCTGGTTCTTTCATAAATCCAAGCAGGCGAAATACATCTTTTTTCAAGAAAATATAACCTACCGCAATTAAAGCCGCCCAAAGAAGTGCTAAACCTGTATAGAACTGCCCAATAAAGATACTGTAGTCAATCAGTAGCTTTGGACCTTTCACTGCAATCGCAGCAGCAATTGCAGCAAATACTGCAACAGGTGCAAATGCCATCACGTAGTCCGTGATTTTAAACATGATACGTGCGAGTTCATCGATCAGGCGAGCAATTACTGTGCCCTCTTCACTTTGATGATTGACATAAGCCAAGGCTGCACCAAAGAAAATTGAGAATACTAAGATTTGTAAAATTTCATTGTTCGCCATCGCCTCTGCAAAACTACGAGGGAAAATATGTGTAATAAAATTTTGTAAGCTTAAATTTGAAGCTGAAACACCGATATCCACATGCTCAACAGGAATTGCCAAGTTCATGCCTGCACCTGGTTGGAAAAAGTTTGCCAATCCCATACCCAGCAACAATGATACCAATGATGCACCAATAAACCAGCTCATTGCTTTTAATGTAACCGATCCCAATGAAGACGATTTGCCCATTGAGATTAAACCAGAAACAATGGTTGCAAATACCAGCGGACCAATAATCATCTTAATTAAACGCAAAAAGACATCGGTCAAAATTTTAAAGTAGGAGGCGATTTTTTCTGTGAGCGCTGCATCAAATGCACTGTGACAAGCCCATCCAACAAGAACACCTAGGATCATTGCAATCAAAATATATTTGAGCAATTTTTTCTGATTCATATCTATTTCCTTTTCACAAGCAGTTCGCTTCGATTATTAAGCTAGACAAACCTAATCCGATGCGATCTTCCATGTTGATCAAACTCGCAAGCAACGATGCAGCTGATTACGAAATATTCGATTCCACCATATTTTGGGCAAGTTTTACTGGTTTTGTTTTAAAAGAAAAATGCAAAAAACAGATTATTTATGCAAAAAATGCATACATGAATTATTTAATAAATATTTAAAATAAGAATGATCTCAGTTTTTATTCGGTCGATTTGTGTTTTATAGATAAAACTTTAACCGTGAAATAAATCTTGAATGGTGCATTTTCAGCATTTGCAGTGCTTAGAGCAGAAAAAATAATTTAAAAAATAACATATTGAATTTTAAATAAATTTGAATATTCACGTAATTTCTTATATGAATTATTGGTTTTAGCTATAAGTGATGAAATGATAAATTTTAAACACTTAAAAAACAAAAAACCCATCATATACATGATGGGTTTTTTATTGACCTTTTCAAGGTCTTCACAGTCTGCTTATGCACACTGCTTTATATGGTGGGGGCGAAGAGACTCGAACTCTTACACCTTGCGGCGCTG
>NZ_JVOR01000019.1:0-21696 GCF_001054715.1 Acinetobacter sp. 243_ASPC
GAAGAATTAACCGCTTAATTGCGGTTTTTTTGTGCCTGAAATTTATGGGCAGACCTATTCGTTGAATTTCCTTTCCTGGTACATCCAGTTCTATCGTCTATAAGCTCGATACAAATATAAATTTACATGACAGCTAACCAATAATCGAATGTAAATCTTTAATCAAATACAGGTAATGCTAAAGAAAATGCGTGAACTGGTGTAGTATTTTGAACGTAATTCATCGCGTATGTTGAACCCACTATGTCAGAACTTAAACCTACCGTTTCTTTACGTTATCACTTGAATTTAGAAGAGTCGCAAGATGGCTTTACCCTTGCAACTTTCGGTAAAAAGCTTTTTACACGTTTTATTACCCCAGTGATTAGTATAGCAATTATTGCATGGGGGATTTATTTAGGCTTGGATGGCGTAGGGCGCTACTACGTTGGCTTGGGTGTATTTTTCCTGATTTTGCAAATCATTATGCGCTACTGGTTTTTGCCGATGATGTTTAAACGTCAATTTGTAAAATATCAATTTGGTAAAAGCGAACAGGGAATTGATTTATATCAAGACCGGATCGAGCTGTATGCCACAGGGCGTAAGCAGCAGTTTGCCTATAGTGATGTGGCCCATTTTGCAACTGGAAAACTGACCTACATGATTGAGCTGAAAAATCGAACTGTGGTGATTGTGCCAAAACGCGTTCTAGCAAATACCGCAGAAAAAAACACGTTTGAACATGCATTTAAACGATAAAACCTAAAGATTTTACCTGTCTAGAAGGAAGACAAAAATGACAGCACGGCCATCTAAAATTATTTGTGTCGGACGAAGCTACGCCGAACATGCAAAAGAATTGGGAAATGCGATTCCAGATCGTCCAGTTTTGTTTATTAAGCCACCGAGCAGTTTGATTGGTCTGTCGCAAGGTATTCAATGGAATACGGCAGAGGGCGAATGTCATTATGAATGTGAGCTAACTTTAAGGTTGGACCGTACTTTACGTCAGGAAACAGACCCAGCCAAAGCACTTGAGGCAATTGGTGCGGTAACCATCGGGCTTGACCTGACCCTACGTGAGTTGCAGACCGAGCTAAAAAACAAGGGACAGCCTTGGGAGCGCGCAAAAGCTTTTGATGGTGCTTGTGTACTTGCGGATTGGGTAGATGTCAGCGAGGTTCAAGATTGGGCACATGTCACGTACAGTTTCCATATCAACGATCAGCTTCGTCAATCGGGTGATACTGCGCTGTTGTTACGTAGTATTGGGGAATATCTATGTGATATGAGCCAGGCATTCACGCTTGAGGCGGGTGATGTGGTCATGACAGGAACCCCCGCAGGTGTAGGTGCATTAACACCAGGCGACCGTTTAAAAATGACCTTAAACGGCAAAACCCAAGCTTTTGTTTGGGAAACCTTTGTACACGCTAACTTTTAAAATCATGTGCTGCCTTGTTGTGTTCGCCATACAGCAAGGCATTGCTTTAAGTACGTTTAGATGTAATCGGTTGTGATGCTGTGAGTACAATCACAATTGCGATAAAAGCCAGCGCCAGCGTCAGATACACCACCGCATGCCAGCCGCCATATTGCCAAAACCAGCCGCCAGCAGAACCCACAATACTCGATCCTAAGTAGTAAAAAAGCAAATACAATGCGGTCGCATGGCCTTTGGCTGTCTTTGCTTCTAATCCTACATTACTGCTCGCAATAGAGTGCGCAATAAAATAGCCTGTTGTGATTGCGGCAATCCCCAAAATAATCACAAATAATCCATGGGCAAGCGTCATCAGTGTACCGATTACAATAGCAGAAAAACCGACCAAAAGTGCAATTTTACGACCAAGTCGATCGACCATGGCGCCCGCCCACGACGACGATACCATACCCAGACTATACGATAAAAAGATCAAGCTAATTTGAGTCTGGCTTAAAAGGTACGGGGCCGCCGCAAGACGAAAAGACACATAGTTAAACAAGGTCACAAAAATACTGGTGATGAGAAAACCAATCCAGTAAATGCGAAGTAAGCGTGGATTTTGAAGATGATTTTTCCATGCTGAAAGATGAAAACGCAATTGCATGCCTTTACGTGCAATAAAGTTTTGTGAAGTGGGCAATAGCCATAAAAAACCGATTGCGCAACATAAACAGATCACCCCAAGTACGCCCAGAGCAGAGCGCCATGAAAATATTTCGGTCAGCAAACCCATTCCAACACGACCCATCATGCCGCCAAAGGCAGTACCCGCAATGTACAATCCCATGGTTTTACCCAAATCGGCCGGATGGATTTCTTCTGCAATCCATGCCATCGCCACCGCAGGCACACCGCCGATCACAAAACCCTGCACGGCTCTGGCGACTAACAGCAAGTGCCAGTCGGGAACCCAGCCCGCAATCACATTCAGTATTGCGGCCAGAGCCATCGAGATAAACATCAAACCTTTACGACCCAAGGCTTGAGAAAATGCGCTGGAAAGCACAATGGAAAAGGCCAAAAACCCGGTGGTCAGAGATAAAGCCAGTGCACTGGTACCGGGGCTGATGTGAAAGGTATGCGTAAATTCAGGCAATAGGGGCTGAACGCAATAAATCATTGAAAAACTGGCAAAGCCTAACAAAAACAATGCAAAACCCGCTTTACGATAAGCAGTCGTACCACGCCTGATAAAATTTAAAGCAGATTCCTGATGAGATGGATCTGTAGAGGTCTGATTTGAGGCAATAGCCGTCCCGGACTCGTTAACAGTGGAACGAATCGACATAACATAACCTGAAATTGATTTTTTAAAAGAGAGGGGGTTTGTTGGCAGTGCTTGCCTAGCTGCCAACACAACAAAGATTAGCAATCTACTGTATATTTGTCTAATATATAAAAATAGGGAACGTCATAGCTTTTATATATGGAACTTCGACATATTCGCTACTTCATCGTGGTTGCAGAAGAAAAAAGTTTTACCAAAGCAGCGCTTCGACTCGGAATTAGTCAACCGCCGCTCAGTATGCAAATTAAAAATCTAGAAGATGAAATTGGAACCGAGTTATTTTATCGCTCTGCTCAAGGCGTAGAACTCACCCCTGCGGGCGAGGCATTTTTGCTGAGCGTGCAGCCGATTCAGCAGCGAGTGAATGATGCGATGCAGTTGGCACAGCAGGTGGCCAATGGTGAGTCAGGACAATTGCGGCTGGGTTTTACAGGCACGTCTATGCTCAATCTGCTTTTGCCCAAAAGTATTCGCTTGTTTCAACAACATTACCCCAAAATCAGGCTTAAACTGGAAGAAGCCAATTCACTGGTACTGATGGATCGCCTGCTCGAAGACCAATTAGATATTGCCTTGGTGCGCCCTCCAGAACATGTTCCCGCTGGGCTCAGTTTACAATTGCTGATGCATGAACCCATGCTGGCGGTATTACCCAGCGGACATCCGCTCGCTCATCAAACCTCGATTGAACTCAATGCACTCAAGCAAGATAATTTTATATTATCACCGCCGTCAATCAGTGCAGGCCTTTTCGATGCCATCACCAATGCCTGTCGTAGCCATGGTTTTGAACCCAAAATTGGTCAGAATGCACCGCAGATTGTCTCGATTGTGTCATTGGTGGCGGCCAATCTAGGCGTATCGTTGGTGCCCGATTCGACCAAACAACTGGGTATTACCGGCGTTAAGTATCTCGATATACAACCGCCAAAGCCAATGGTCAGTCTGGCATTGGCGTATCGTAAAAATACACATTCGCAGCCTGCCATCAACTTTGCCAGTTTAATTCAGTCTTTAAAAATGCAGCACAACCATAATCATCACGACCTCTAAAGGCCGAATCACTTGCTTTCAAATAGAGTCGACAAGGGCATCGAAAGTTTTGCCGCCAGATAATCATCGGCATCAATCAGCGCAGGACCAATTTTTTGCATCCATTCATCATCGGGATGAATGTTGCCGACATCCTGACGCAAGGGCAAAGCAAAAGGCAGTGCGGTAAAGAAGGTCCAGAAGTCGACTTGCGACAAATTACGCACCAATACGTATTCATCCTTATCGGTGCGTTTAATCAGATTTTGCTGTTCAAGCAAATGCACATAACTTGGCCAGCGACCAATTTCGCCGCGCCCTAAAATATCCAATGCTTCAAGATCAGTCACACTTTCGCCCTTTTTCTGTTTCTTATAAAACAGCTCAAGCACATCGAGCAGCATTAACACAGGATGGCGTGTTTGAATTTTTTCAGAATGAAATGCGGTCAGTGCATAGCTAACTTCTACTCCGAGCAACACAATATTCCAAGACAAGAAAATCCAGAGCAGAAAAATAGGAATGGCAGCAAAAGCACCATAGACCAACTCGTAGCTGGTAAAATTGGACATCAGAAAGCTGAAGATATGTTTGAGTAACTCAAAAATAGTGGCACTAAAACATGCGGCAATAATGGCTGAATACATCGGTACCGTTCGATTTGGAATCGTCCAATACAGAATAAAAAAGCCCAAGATGGTCAAGCCGAAAGAAATGAGCCACAAGATAAAGGCACCGTTGAGTTCATAGCCAGCAAAATTGCTGCTCAGAATATTCATCGATGCAACGGTCGATGAAATCACGAAGGCGCTACCCAATATAATGGGTCCAAGTGAAATAATGGTCCAATAGCGCATAAAGCCAATCAGGCCCGTGCGGGTTTCCTGAACACGCCAGATCCGGTTAAACGCCGTTTCAATGGTACTGAGCATCATCACTGTGGTAATAAACAGAAATAACACCCCAATGACAGTCAAATTACTGGATTTTTCAGTGAATGAATTGAGTAATCGATCGAATGCAATGGTACTTTTCGGCAAAAAATTACTATAAATCAGCTGTTGCAGTTGCTGACGGGCAGGTTCGAGTGCTTTGATGGAAGAGATGATCACCAAAAAAACGGTCAGCATCGGAACCACCGCAAATAAGGTGGTATAGGTGAGAGAGCCCGCTTGTTCGCGACAACGGTCGGCTTCAAAACGTTTCAACACAAATAAAATGAATTGGAACCATTTTTTCTCATAAAAAGGTAGTTTCTTAAATAGATCTAGCATAAAAATGATGCCCCAATTTTATAATCATGATGTTTCTTCAGTTTCAGTGTTAAAGCTTAGCCAAAAAAGCGCACAAATATCGTATAGTTTTCTTTTTAACAAAGTTTTTAAAAATTATGCAACCGTATGTACTTGTCTTGTATTACAGCAAATATGGCTCGACACAACAAATGGCGCATTTGATTGCCAATGGTATTGAAGCACAGGGCATTGCCACTAAAATTAGAACCGTCCCGAATCTGACCACGACTGTGAGTGAGCGTGAACCTGCGGTGCCTGATACAGGAGATGTCTATTGCACACTCGATGATTTGGCCGGGTGTTCAGGACTGGCAGTGGGTTCACCTACACGCTTTGGGAATATGGCCAGTGAAATGAAATATTTTTGGGACCAGACCACCAGTTTGTGGCTCAATGGTGCCTTGCACGATAAACCTGCATGTGTATTTACTGCATCTGGTTCGATGCATGGCGGTCAGGAAAGTACCTTGCTGAGTATGCTCAATCCACTGTTCCACCATGGCATGATGATTTTAGGGCTTCCCAATTCACTTCCGGCGCTGTCTAACACCAAAACTGGCGGAACGCCATATGGTGCCAGCCATGTCAGTGGGCCACGTCACGATCAAGCGCTCAGCCAAGATGAAAAAACATTGTGTGAAGCGATGGGGAAACGTTTGGCAACGACGGTCAAAAAACTCACACAGCATTAACAGCCTTTGCAACTTGATATTCTAAAAAAAGCTGCAGGCCCTGTGTTTAGGGCATTGCAGCATGGTGTATTTCGATGAATTATTTTATTTTGGCACTGTATATCTTTAGTATTCTGGTCATGATTGCCACGCCTGGTCCCGTCATGTTACTGGTAGCCAGTACAGGCCTGAAGCAAGGATATCTGGCAGCGTTAAAAACAATATTAGGCACCAATCTGGCCTCACTCATTTTAATCGGTCTTTCTATTTTGATGCTTAAGGGTCTATTTACCGTCAACGCAATTTTGTTTGAAGGTATTAAATTATTAGGATGTCTTTATATTGCCTACTTGGGTATTGAGATTTTAAAGTCTTATCGGCTTGAACCAGTACAAAACCTCACCACCTCGAACGTTCAGGGTGGATTCCAGCGCGGTTTTTTAACGGGGATATCCAATCCTAAGGATGTTATTTTCTTTTCCTCATTTTTTCCGCAGTTTATTGGTTTGCACCCTGATCTGAATATTAGCCTGAGTGTATTGGTGGTGGTCTGGATTGCGCTGGATTTTCTGACATTATCGCTGGTGTATTTGGGCTTTAAGCGTCTATCAGATTCGATATGGAGTAACAAGATACTGGCGATTTGCGGTATGGTTCTATTATTGATTGCAGCGTATGGTCTATATAATTCCCTAACTTGGCTGATTTCATACCAAGCAGGGAACGGATATGCGTTATAAAATGCGGTTAAAGCGCGTGCCGCACTTTTCGCAGCGGTAATCTTGAAAAATATTTTTATCAATTACAACGCCGGCTTTTTTACCAAAACGATTGCCCAAAAAGCCGCCGGTAATTCCCACACTAATAGCACCAACAAACGTACCAATCGTACCGCCTACAATGACACCGAGTGGTCCTGCCACAGTACCGATTGCGGCACCCACTGAAGCACCAGAGGCTGCACCGCCGACTGTACCTGCGGCTGCACCAGCCGAAGTTAATAATACGCCGCTGGCTTTTTGTATCATTTGCTGCTCATGATTGCGTTGCTCAATTTCGGTCGAGCCACATTTGGGGCAGACCACTGGGCTATCTTGTTCGTTTGAAGAAGTCTCGGTCATCTATTTTTAGATCCTGTTGGCCGTGCGTAAAAGCTAGGGCGGTAATTGCATTCTAGCGAATTAAAATAATAAAAGTTTAGTAGGCTTGTAAATGGTCAAATCGAATGTTTCAGACATTAAAAAAGCGCCGAAGCGCTTTTTTTGACATTAAAACTGAGTTGTAAATGTCTTATTCTTTCACAAATGTCACAGTGCCGTTTTCGAGCGAGGCAACACGTGCCAAAGACTCAACACGATACCCTTTCTCAAGCAAAAGATCACGACCTGGCTGGAAGGATTTTTCAATCACAATACCCACACCAATAATTTCAGCACTGGCTTGATGGATCAAATCGATAAGACCCAAAGCAGCTTGACCATTGGCCAAAAAGTCATCAATCACCAGAACCTTATCAGTTGAACTGATGTGCTTGTTTGAAATGGCAATGGTGCTTTCAACTTGTTTGGTAAATGAAAATACCTTCGAGCGATAAAGATCATCTTTGAGTGTCAACGATTGATACTTACGCGCAAAAATGACAGGCACTGACAGTTCAAGACCCGCCATCACGGCTGGGGCAATCCCTGATGCTTCAATCGTAACAATCTTGGTGATCCCTGTATCTTTAAATCGCGCAGCAAACTCTTTACCAATCTGTTGCATAAGGACAGGATCGATTTGGTGATTTAAGAACGCATCAACTTTCAACACCTGATCAGATAGAACGATGCCTTCAGTTAAGATTTTCTGTTCTAGTGCGTACACAGGAGAATCCTCTAGGACGGATGCTTTTTCAAGCAAAAGCGTATTTTAAAAAGCATCTGAAAAAATGCAAGCCAAAATCGACAAAAAAGTTGATCACTTAGTCAAAAATGGCTTGTCTTTATAAAGAGAATATTCAGCTGAACGACTAGTTGGTTTTACCGGTATAGCTAGTCAATAATAGCCCATAAGAAGTTTTACCATCGATATGGCTCACTTTTACAGGTAAGTAATCGAGCTTCGGTGCCAACCAGAAAATGGTACTTTTTTCCGCTTTATCATGCTGAATAACCACTTTAATGGTGTTGTAGGTACCATAAGGTGTTTTGATCGATTCGGTACCCTGTTTGACAAAACGACGCGTATCAATGCCTTTAGCATCTGCAATCGGATAGGTCGATTTTAAGCCTGAGCCTTGCAAGTCTTCACGAATTTGCAATTCGGCATTGAGTTCATCGAGTACACCTTGTTGCCACGCAAATGAACGCTTTTTATCGTCTTTTTGCGTGTTGATCATTTTACTTGATGGATTAAAGTTAATGTTCATGGTGTTGCTATGCACCAGAATTTTACTGGTACGATTAAATTGCTGCGAGGTAATTTTACCGTTTGACCAGTTAAATTTACTGGTTTCGCTTGCAGATGCAATGGCGCCTGCTTTTGCAGAGAAATTGTAGGTCCAGTTGTTACCACTTTGCTGAGTCAAGCTTCGTGTTGCAGAACCGAGGTTTTTACCGTTGTAGGTAAATTGATAGTTGGCCTGAAATGGACTCATGGCGAGGGTATGTGTAGAGAACCCCGCAAACAACAGGGCACTAGAAAGTCCTGCTGCAAAAGTTAAGGTTTTCGTTACATGATTTGCCATACAGAGATCCTTATCGTTTTTAAAATAAACAAGATTGTACCTGAGAACAATCAATTAAAACCAATCATGATGATGCCACGAGATCATGAAGAAAATGCCAATATTCGATCACGTTCTGTAAAAGAAGCCGATGAAACGGTGTGCTAAGTTGGCGATTTAATCTTCTTTTTGTTTGATGGGCGTGATTTCAGTTTCGGCGATATCGAGTTCTTCATCAATTTCGTCATATTCATCTTCAGATTTGCTAAAGAGAGCCATCAAATTCACATTGCCCATGATGACCAGTTCTGCATCGCGTAATACCGCATGATTCACGTGTACTTTGGCTAATGTTTCAATAATTTTACGATTTTTACCTAGCCAGCGGTTTAAATCCAGATACAGCAAATCATCACGTACTTTAACCACATCAAATTTTTCTAAAATTACACCCAGTGGGTCTTTTTTAAGGACTTTTTGATAGAAAAAGAGCGCTGATTTCACTGCAAATTTCTGAAAGATATTCTTGTAGATGGCTGTGACGATTTGCGTGTCACTAATTTGCTCAAAAACAATCAATTGCAGCTCTTTGTTCAGCTCCATCTGAATGAGTTTTAAGTCGACTGAAAGTGTAGTATGTAAGCCCTTCACATTTAATGTGGCATACAGGCGTAACCAGTCGTTATATAAATCGGCATGCAGATCTTCAAGAATTTCAACATTGTCTGTCACATAGCGTTTAAACGTTGCATTGAGAAAAACCTGAGAGAGTGGAAATTCACGTTCTTCTTCAATGAAGTCTTCAGCTTTACGATAGACTCGCTGAAACTGTTTAGCAATCGATGACAGAATTGTTGGCATAAAAGCGTTCCAAAATAAAGTTGAACACATTGAAATGATCAGAAATTACAAATCAGAAAATTCGCAAATCACACATTTCAGTTTCAGGAGAAGTCTAATTTTTTTTAAATTGAGCGGGTGCGCAATTCCCTTTAAAGTTGATTACATTTGTGCACAAATTACAAGTGTTATGATAACGACTTTTTTCGTCTTACGATGCAATATTTTGTGATCGAGTTAACAATTCAGATATATTTGCTTTATATAAGATCATTTGATCGTTTAATGTTTCAATAGGATTTTGCACATAAAAAAGAGATGTTGTTTCTCGATCTAGCCATCGAGTGAATCTTTAGGAGTATGCACAATCATTATCAACATTTTTTGGCCAATGGAATAAAAATTAATATAAGCGGATACGCAATCAGCCAAGACAGCATTAAAAAGACCGCATTTGCGGTCATTAAAATGGGGAACAGATCAGCGAACAGTTAATCTTGTTCGAGATACGGATTGGCCAAGCCGAGTTTAGCCAAAATCTCAATTTCAAGTGCCTCCATTTCCTCGGCATCTTCTTCACTTATTTCATGATCATAGCCGAGTAAATGCAAGGTGCCATGTACCAGCATATGCATAAAATGATCATAGACCGCTTTTTTTTGATCAATGGCTTCTTGCAAAACCACTGGAATACAGATCACCAGATCACCCAGCGGACGCGCATCGAGTAACGGTAAAATGTCCTCTGGAAAGTCACTTGGAAAAGACAGCACATTAGTAGATTTATCTTTACCGCGATACTCGAGGTTGAGGCGATGACTTTCCTCATGATCGACACAGGCAATCCCAATTTCACAATCCGACTGCACATCGACATGACGCAATGTCATTTCGATGGCTTTTTTAAGCGGAGCTCGTTTCAAAATTAAATCGGGCGATTGCACATCGTCTTGCAAACTAAGATTGAGTTTCAAAATATTACCTTCATAAAAATAGGGGAAAGCATGGCAATCCCCTGATTTAAGTGTGTTGTTAAAATGGGTACAAGAGCTATAACTTAAGCTTCCTGATGCTGGGCATCCGCAGCGGCATCATGTTCACTCATTAAGGCTTCCTGTCGCGCTTTACGTTCAGCGCGTGCTTCAGAACTTAAGCGATTTTGTTCAGAATCCCAGCCTTCATAGGCTTCAACAATCTTCTGAACCAATTGATGACGGACCACGTCACGCGAGTGAAAACGCGTAATGTGAATTTCTTTAACCGGCTCCAGCACGCGTAAAGCGTGTGCCAGACCCGACTGCTGACCGCGAGGCAAATCCACCTGAGTGATGTCGCCAGTGATGACCGCGCGTGAACCAAACCCTAAGCGGGTCAGGAACATTTTCATCTGTTCTGGTGTGGTATTCTGGGCTTCGTCCAGAATAACAAAGGAATGATTCAGTGTACGACCGCGCATATACGCCAGTGGTGCCACCTCAATGACTTGACGTTCGATCAGCTTGGCCACTTTTTCAAAACCGAGCATTTCGTAAAGCGCATCATACAAGGGACGTAAGTACGGATCGATTTTCTGTGCCAGATCACCCGGCAAGAAACCCAGTTTTTCACCTGCTTCAACTGCAGGTCGAACCAGTAGAATGCGCTGAATTTCATTGCGTTCTAGCATATCGACGGCCGCAGCTACCGCAAGATAGGTTTTACCTGTTCCCGCAGGTCCGATCCCAAACGAAATATCGCTTTGTAAAATACGCTGCACATAACGTTTTTGATTGGTTCCGCGTGGATTGATACGACCTTTTGGGGTCTGTAACCAGACATTATCAAGACCTGTATGTTCCTGATTTGCATCATCCATCAGTTCTCGATCTGTCTGGCTGCCTTGAATCATAAGGTGCAAAATATCGGCACTGATCTGATCGGAAATTTCAGATTCGTCGTAAAGACGCTGGAGCAGGGACTCAGCTCGCTCGACTGCATCAATGTCACCATCGATGTAGAACGCGTCACCACGATGAGTAATTTGTACATCTAAACGCTGTTCAATCTGCTTCAAATGACCGTTGTATGCACCAAGCATGCTTTTTAAACGGGTCATTGAAACGCCGGGAAAATTAACGGTACGTCGAATCGCTGCAGTCAAAGAATTATCCTTTTTGTAGCCTTTGTTCTAGTACCCTTACATTACGCCACGTCAGGCTCAAGATTCAAGAGCTCACCGTAAACTAAATTTAAAGTTTTAATTTCGGTAATCTCGATTTCTGCAAAACGCCCCACCCATGCTGCATCACCAATAAAAGTGACCATACGGGTATTGTCCGCTGTGCCGAGTAAAAGATTCGGATCTTTATCAGATACTTTCTCAATTAAAACCCGCTGTATCGTGCCTTTCATGGCATCGGTCTTACGGATACTCGATTGTTTGATCCAGTGTTGCACCTTGGCCAATCGCTCTTTTTTAACATCTTCAGAGGTCGTATCTTCAAGCTCGGCAGCCGGTGTTCCCGGGCGTTTTGAGTAAACAAAACTATACGAATGATCAAAATCCAAGTCTTTGATAAACTGATAAGTTTCTTCGAAGTGCTCATCGGTTTCACCCGGAAAGCCAATGATAAAATCACTAGAGAGATGCATATCGGGGCGAACAGCACGTAGCTTGGCAATTTTCTCGATATACACATCAATGGTGTGGTTGCGTTTCATGGCTTGTAAAACTGCATTTGAACCACTTTGAACAGGTAAATGCAGGTGCGAGACCATTTGCGGTAAATCACGGTAGCACTGGATAAGATCTTCTGAAAACTCAAGTGGATGCGATGTGGTATAGCGCAAGCGACCTATGCCCGGGATTTCTGAAACGAGTCGTAACAATTCAGGGAAGGTGCAGATCCCGCCGTCGAATGTTTCGCCGCGATAACCGTTTACATTTTGACCAAGCAGCGAGATTTCACGCACGCCTTTTTCGGCCAGACCCGCAATTTCAGCCAGAACGTCGTCGAGTGGACGCGATACTTCTTCGCCACGCGTATATGGCACTACACAAAACGAACAGTATTTTGAGCAGCCTTCCATAATCGAAACAAATGCTTTAAAGCCCTCAACTCGCGGTTCAGGCAAAAAGTCGAATTTCTCGATATCTGGAAAGGAAATATCCACCAGCTTGATTTTGTCTTTTTTAGGTTTTTCAATCTGATCTTGATACTGATCTAACATCTGTGGCAAACGATGCAAGGTTTGCGGACCAAAGACCATATCGACATATGGCGCGCGTTTTTGAATATTGTCGCCTTCTTGAGAGGCTACGCAGCCACCCACGCCAATAATCAGCTCTGGATTTTTATCTTTTAGCTTGCGCCAGCGCCCCAATTCACTAAATACTTTTTCCTGCGCTTTTTCACGAATCGAACAGGTGTTCATTAGCAAAATGTCGGCTTCTTTGGGATCTTGCGTCAACACATAACCGTGAGAGTCGCCGAGAAGATCTGCCATACGGTGACTGTCATACTCATTCATCTGACACCCTTGAGTTTCAATATACAGTTTTTTAATTGAAACATCAGGGGTGTGCGTTGGCTGGGTAACAGTGTTTTCTGAGGCAGCTTTGGCACCATTTGGAATGAAGGTTTGAACCGTCATGTAGGCTCCTAAAACAAACGGGATAACGCACGTATTTTAACTACGCACTTTGAAAGGCCGCAATTGTAGCAGTAATTGCACAAAAGATAGCAAATTAAATCGGGCACAATGCGTATTGATTTTACAGTTAAAATATAATCATGATTAATTTTGGTGAATCAGAAGGTTACATAACACAACAGTAGGATGCATGAAGAATAATTACACTAGCACTGCATACCGAATGTTGGGGTTTGAAAAAAAGCATCTATGGCATGGAATAAAAACAGCAAATCATTACTTGCAACGCTTCTAAATCGCCGGCTGATTCGCTTGAGTATGCTCGGAAGTTTGGCTACGTTGTCAGGCTCTACCGTTTTTGCTGCCGAAGAACAGTTTAACGATGCGCTCCGTGCCGCCAGTGCTGGCGACACCGTACTGCTAGAGCAGTATCAGCTGTCCATGCAAAATGATGTTCTGGGTTACTACCCCGAGTACTGGAAACTCAATACCAATCTGGTGTTACAACCACCCGCGAATATTGTTGCTTTTGCCCAGCGCTATCCAC
This sequence comes from Acinetobacter sp. 243_ASPC, assembly GCF_001054715.1. Classification (NCBI taxonomy): domain Bacteria; kingdom Pseudomonadati; phylum Pseudomonadota; class Gammaproteobacteria; order Moraxellales; family Moraxellaceae; genus Acinetobacter; species Acinetobacter sp. 243_ASPC. The sequence goes on from NZ_JVOR01000019.1 coordinate 13,482, forward strand.
AGTCTGCCATGGCAGAAAAGCTTTCTGCAGATTATGTCGAAGAAAAAGTCAAACTTGGCGACTATGTTAGTCCGCAAAGTGTGGTGCCGTATGTGACCAATCCCGATCGTGCAGAAAGCTGTGCGCTGGCACAAGTACGTGCCAAAGCGGGCGATGATCTGGTTTTTGCCGAATACAAAGATGTCTGGCTCACGACAAATACCCAGCCAGATTTATGTAACGGTTTGGGGCGTATGATGCTTTCAAGTCCACTGATGACCACTCAGGATAAAAAACAGCGTTTGTGGGGGCAGTTGCGTGCGGGTCAGTCTGGGTTGGCGCTCAGTACTGCACAGACCATTGGTGTGAATTTATCTTTAGCGCAGCTCAACCAGATTCAGGCGGCACCACAAAACTATTTATGGTCGGCACCTAAAAACAACGATGCCGATTATGCTTATCTCATTTATGCAACAGGCCGTTTGGCAGATACTGACCTAAACGGTGCGCTTGCTTCGGTTCGACGTAATGCCGAAGGCACGCCAGCAGACGTTCAGAAATATCTTTATCGCACTGTCGCCTATATTGGCGGCACCACGGTGATGAAAAATAACTTTAACCGTGATGTGTTGACCTTGTTTGACATGAGTTACGGTTACCCGTTTAGCCCAGAAGAAGCCGAAATTTACGCACGACAGGCAATTCGTTTTGGGGCATGGGAAAGTGTGATTCGCGCGATTGATAGTATGTCGGTGGCGCAAAAGCAAGAAGATCGCTGGCAATACTGGCTTGCACGCGCCTCTGAGCAGCGCAATGATGCAAATGCCAAGGCAACAGCCCAGCAAATCTATCGTAAGCTGGCGCAATCTGGCGATGACTATCACAATTTGCTTGCCAAAGACCGTTTGGGTGAGCGCTACAGTAATATTCCGCCGTATGCGCAAGCCACCGCCAGCGACCTCGATCGGTTACGCCGAGATATTCATTTTAATCGTGCATTTACACTGCGCCGTATCAATGCACCAGACAATTACGTTAATCGTGAGTGGAACTGGGCTGTTCGTCAGGCGTATTTGCGTAACGACGATGGTTTATTGCTTGCAGCTGCACAGCGTGCCCAAGAAATGGGCTGGTATGATCGTGCGATTTATGCCGCAGACCGTACAGTAAGCAAGCATAATTATGGTTATCGTTATATTATGCCGCATCAGGTGACAGTGGTGAACCATAGCCAAAATGCAGGTATTGATCCGGCATGGGCATACGGTTTAATGCGTCAGGAAAGCCGCTTTGTGACTTCTGCGCGTTCTCATGTTGGTGCAGGAGGCTTGATGCAGATCATGCCTGATACCGCCAAACTGGTTGCGCGTCAGATGGGAGAAACCTACAATCCGGCGGCCTTAACCGATATGAATACCAATATTCGATATGGTACCTTTTACTTGTCCATGATTCAGAATCAGCTGAGTGGCAATGCCGTTTTAGCGACGGCAGGCTATAATGCAGGCCCGAATCGGGCACGACGTTGGCAACCGGATACCCAAACGATTGCAGCAGATCAATACACAGAAAGTATTCCGTTAACCGAAACACGTGACTATGTAAAACATGTGATGACCAATGCATCGCACTATGGTGTTCTGTTGGGGCAAGGTGCGCAATCTTTGCAACAGCGAATGCGTGCTATTCCAGTACGAAGTACACCTTAATCGGGTTTTCCTTGAAATAACGTTAAGTTTTGATTCGATGAAAAAAACAAGTTTTGTATCCAAATATTTGGCAGGGTTGATAGGCGCATGTTTATGGGTCTATGTACTTATCGTCACACCACAGGTCCACGCCGATTCTGGTCGATTACAAGGCTATGTCATGCAAATTGAAATGACACCCGCAGTCTGCTCAATAGATGCATCCAAACGCAAACAGCGCAAGTGTCTCGAAGGTTATTCTCTTACAGTAATGGGCCTGATCCCAGAAACAGGCAATATAACTGAATGTAAAACCAATTCATCGGCCATGCTCTCTCCGATACAAACCAGTGTAGTGGCCCGTCTGATGCCAGACGAGAGTGCTCGTACGCAACTCTGGCGAGGAGTTGGCGGATGTGTGCCTATGAATGCCAGCCAATATTTCCGAACGATTGTTAACTTTGCAGATCGTTTGAAAATTCCATCTGAGTTGACAGGCCCCACCACTAAAGATGTACACAAAAATACCATTCGACAGCAGTTTTTAAGACTTAATCCATCGCTTCCCGCCAGTGGCATTAAATTTACCTGCCAAAGCTCGCGCTCTAAATCTATTCTGACCGAGGTTCAGGTGTGTTATCAGGTCAGCGGTGCTTACACGCAGTGTGCCAGTCATGTGGTGTCGAGTTGCCCAGAAGAATTTACCATTAAAGGTAGTTATTAGACCTTGGTCCAAAGCCTTGTTATTTTATTCATATTTCCTATCATACTTTTGTTGAAATCCATTCTCTTTTACATGCAACTGTTGTGGGTTTGGAGTACAATCTTTGCCGTTTATGATTATTAGATTAAATGGACGAACTGTTTAATCATCTTAACGATCCTCAATTGGAGATAATTACATGAAGCAACCCGTTCGCGTTGCCGTTACTGGCGCTGCAGGTCAAATTGGTTACAGCTTATTATTCCGCATCGCAAGCGGCGAAATGTTAGGGAAAGACCAACCAGTTATTTTGCAATTGCTTGAAATTCCAGTTGAGAAAGCTCAACAAGCGCTAAAAGGCGTAATGATGGAACTTGACGACTGTGCATTCCCATTATTGGCGGGTATGATCGGTACAGATGATCCAAAAGTTGCATTTAAAGATGCAGACTATGCATTGTTAGTGGGTTCACGTCCACGTGGTCCAGGTATGGAGCGTGCTGACCTTCTTAAAGTGAATGGCGAGATTTTCATCGGTCAAGGTCAAGCGCTGAATGAAGTTGCTAGCCGTGACGTAAAGGTATTGGTTGTAGGTAACCCTGCGAACACCAATGCGTACATCGCAATGAAATCTGCTCCAGATCTTCCAGCGAAAAACTTTACTGCCATGCTACGTCTTGACCACAACCGTGCCTTGACTCAGCTTGCGCAAAAAGCGGGCGTTGCTGTATCTGACATCGAAAACATGACAGTATGGGGCAACCACTCACCAACCATGTATGCAGACTATCGTTTTGCAACTGCAAATGGTGAAAGCCTAAAAGACAAGATCAACGATGCGGCTTGGAACAAAGACGTGTTCCTTCCAACAGTAGGTAAACGTGGCGCTGCGATCATCGAAGCACGTGGTTTATCATCTGCTGCATCTGCTGCAAACGCAGCGATCGATCACATGCGTGATTGGGCGTTGGGTACAAACGGCAAATGGGTGACGATGGGTATTCCATCTGACGGTTCATACGGTATTCCAGAAGGCGTAATGTTTGGTTTCCCTGTGACGTGTGAAAATGGCGAATACAAAATTGTTCAAGGTCTTGAAATCGACGAGTTCAGCCGTGAACGCATCAACTTCACGTTGAATGAACTTGAAGAAGAGCGTGCTGCAATTGCAGACATGGTGAAATAATTCACCCTCGCATAAAAAAAGCACTTCTTATGAAGTGCTTTTTTTATGCTCATACAAACACTCACAAGAACACACATCGCTCAAACGGAAAACTCAAATCTTATTGTTTATATTGAATATATAACAATATGATTTAAAAGAGGATGTCAGCATGTTTGAGTCACAACCTACATTAGAACTACTGTTTGAACAATTGGGCTTGGAAGCAACCCCGGAGGCTATCGAGCAATTTATCCAAACTCACCAGATTGCTGCTGAAACTAAACTTCATGAGGCCGAATTCTGGTCGGCTGGACAACGCCAGTTTCTAGAGAGTCACTGGGAAAAAGATGATGAATGGGCCATTGTGGTCGATGAGCTCAATCAACAATTGCATGTTGAGGCGCATTCATCTTAAGTTATAGTCTCAGCTCGAAGCTGGAAATTGATTAGTGAGTTTTTGAATGTATCAAAGCTTTGAACCAATCAAGCGAACGTACTGAATTAAATGCACTATGCTTTTGCAGCAATTCAATATCCAGCTGTTCACTCTTTATGTATTTGTCGAGCCAGTGGCGTGTGAAGGCGAGCTCGCTTTTGACTATAGAAGCATAAGCCAAAAAGAAATACACGTCACCATGATTTAAATGTGCGAGCGGCTTTAAAATTTGCTGGGTAATGAGCGCAAATTTGTTGTCTTGGCTTAATTCAAAATAAACCATATAGGCTTTTGCCAGTTGCAACGACAGGTCGATATACATCGACATCGGCATTTCCTCAAACTCCACGCGTGACTGCTCTAAAATGGCAATCGCTTCGTGTAAAAAATGCAGTCGCTCTTGGCGATTATGACTTAAAGTGACCAGTTGTAGTCGCAGATCACCTCGCTCCAATGCAAGCTCAGGAGAGTTGCCGTCAAGATAACGCTGATCCGTTTCTCCAATTCGTTCTACAATCATTTTGCTTGTATCAGACATATATTGATCCTCGAGATTCTTATGACATTAATGAGGGTAGATTTATCGTTTAAAAGACCCAAGGTAATATTGGTGATCGATATGATCTCAGCTTGACCAAGCGCTACTTGCACTTCGCAGCCAAGCGGTAATGGATAATCGCTGCTGATGAGACATTAAAACCTCATGCAACAAGTCACTTTGAAAGATTACTAAGCGATTAGGTCGTGGCTGAATGATATGCCACTCGCCATTTTTATCTTCAAGACGAAGTTGTCCACCCCAACTGTCTTGCCATGTTTGATGTAAATAATAGACGCTTGAAATCACGCGATGATTTTTTTGCTGCGGGTTGTCTCGGTGCAGCGCATAAAATTCACCAGCATTGTAGCGTGCGTAGTGCGCTTCAATATTTTGTATTCCAGTATAAAAAGCGCGATTAATCTCTTGTCCTAAAGCGTGTAATACATCGATGTGTTGTTGTGCGATAGGAAGCTGATCATCAATCCATAAAATATGATCACTACGAATCTGGCTCACCACGCCATTTTGAATCTGTGCTTCACGAAACGCATTCAAATGCTGAGTGCATTCGTTGGTTAGTTTTTGCATCAAGCTCAATGGATGCAACTGATCGATCAGGCTAAAGCCTTTAAAATTAAGATCATCGAGCACACGATCCAGGTCAAATTCACAATTTGAATACTCGGGTTGCATACATTCTCAAAACTAAAAATCAATACTCTGAAGTATTCTAAAACATCCGATCGACACGTAAGTAAGTTTTTTCATGCTAATATAGCCGCTGATTTGAGGAATTATTTGAAAGATGAATTATCGTCACCATTTTCATGCGGGCAACTTTGCGGATGTAATGAAGCATGTGCTCCTGCTACAACTTTTGACAAAATTAAATGCCAAAGATAAGCCATATCGATACATCGATACGCATGGTGGGGCGGGAAAATACGACTTGTCACTTGCACCTGCGCAGAAGTCGGGTGAGTTTCTAACCGGTATTCATCGTCTGGTTCAATTGGGCGACATGGAAAAGCGTCAAGCACCTGAAGGCGTTCAGCAGTATCTAAAACTCGTTGAAGCACTTCGCGCTGAAGAAGGGCGGGGAACATATCCGGGTTCGCCTTGGTTTGCACTTCAAGGTATGCGCGAGACTGATAAAGCCACTGTATTTGAAATGCAGCGTGATGTTTTTCAGCAGTTACGCGACAACATTCGAGACAAGCGTGCTGGCTTACATGAGCGCGACGCTTACGAAGGCTTGCTTGCGGTGATTCCACCCAAAGAAAAACGTGGCTTGGTGATGATCGATCCACCTTACGAGCTAGAACGTAAAGACTTTCCGCAATTGGTCGAGCTGTTGTGTGAAGCCTACAAAAAATGGCCGACAGGCGTTTTTGCGGTATGGTATCCAATCAAAGACCGCGCCATGATTGATCGTTTTGAAAAGAAAATGATGAAAACCGGCATTCGTCGTCAATTGATTTGCGAAATTTGCGTATGGCCTGACGATACACCGGTCGGTTTAAATGGATGTGGATTATTGGTGATCAACCCACCTTGGCAGTTCTCAGAGCAAGCGGATCAAGCATTACAGTGGTTATTTCCACATTTGCGTATGCAAGAGACAGGTGGACACGCGGCAGTGCGCTGGTTGGTTGGTGAATAATACGCGGCATCTAAGCGAGAGGATTCTTGGGAATACATAACAATGACAAATACACCAAAACTTGAAAATGACTCCAAGTCAGACGAGCATGGATTTGACGGCATCACTTTTGAAGTGGTCGAAGAAGAGCACACCAATGAAGGTCAGAAAGTTAAACGCCGTGGCATTTATCTCTGGCCCAATTTGATTACCACGGCAGCATTGTTGTCGGGGTTTTATTCTATCATTGCAAGTTTTAATGGCGATTTCGTTCACGCAGTGTATGCCATTTTCCTGGCAGCATTGCTCGATGGTCTAGACGGACGAGTGGCCCGTGCGATTGGTGCGCAAAGTGCTTTTGGTGAACAATACGATTCTTTATCCGACTTACTGGCTTTTGGTGTTGCACCAGCAATGCTGATGTACAGTTGGAGTCTGCATGATTTGGGTCGAATTGGGCTGGCCTGTTGTTTTATTTATACAGCATGTGCCGCATTTCGTCTGGCACGCTTCAACGTTCAAATTGGTGTAGTCGATAAACGTTATTTTATTGGTATTGCCAGTCCTCTAGCGGCTATTCTTGTGATTTCATTGGTTTGGGTCAGTCGTGATTATCCGTTTATCTTTGATGTGCGAGACATCGCTGTTCAAATCGGATATGCGGTTTATATGGTGGTTGTGGCCTTGCTCATGATCTCGAATATTAAATATTATTCGTTTAAAGAAATGGATCGTAAACGCGTTCCATTTGCCGTGATGTTGCCAGTGGTGCTAATTTTTGCAGCAATCACGTATAATATTCCTATGGGTATTTTAGTGGTATCACTGGTTTATGCATTATCTGGTTTTGTGACCACTTTATTTGCTCGAAAACAGGCTTCAGTCACCAAGACATAAATTCGAAGTGAGGTTGAGTATGCAGATGTTGATGACACCATTTAATCCATCGATGCAACTGAGTCCTCACTCCCGACAACGGACCTTGGCATATCATCCGCCCAAAGGGCGTTTTAAGTTGATTTATCAGGGTCTGATTTTGCCGGGCTTACCCGCACCGCTACACTACATCAATTTCATGAGCCTGATCGGTCAGGCGAAAATTCCGATTTTATACAATAAAAATATTCTCAAACACAAAGCGTTAGATACCGCATCAGTTTTTGTCAGTTCGAGTCCGCATCTGGCAGGTCAACTCAAATCCTATTCCATTTCAGAACAATGTCATTTCAGATCTGACGCATTTAATTTTGATCAGCAAGACGTTATTCAAGGCTATTTTCCAGATTTTCACTTTAAACGAACCGACTCTGCTTTGAGCGTGGATTTGAAAGTACATACTGTTAATGTACTGTCACACTACACTCCTTTAAAGTGGGGCGTGTTTGAACACTGGTCGCTTTTGTGCTGGTGCCAAGGGCGCGTGATGTTTGAAAATCACTGCTATGAAGTGCAAGGCATGGGGAGTTTTGAATATGCACGCTCTGCGCATTTGCCTTATATGCCCGTTTGTTTCTTTACCCATCATGTTTTAAATTTGACCGATCAGTTACAGGTACTTTTGACTCAAGTACGCAATCAATGGAACCAGATTATTTATTCACGCGCCGATTTACGAAATTTGGATGGCCGTGTAGAAAGCTACAAAGACAATGTATTTTTTCAGATACAGCGCGTCTACCCAAAAGTGACGACCCCCAATTTTAAAGAAATGTATTTGCCGCGTGAGTTCTTATGGCAGGTATATGTGAAAGATTGTTTGTTATTAGAGGTCAAAGGAAAAAGTCGAGGCGATTTTAAATTCGGTTTGGCAGCAGGTTATGCCGGAAGCTTTCAATTCAATGCGATTTATAACAATCAACATTACAAGGGCGAAGCTGGGTATATCGAATACATCGATATGCGGCCGTTACACTGGCAAGAAAAAGATCAAAGTGCATTATTAGAGCTTAAAAACACTGAAATTCAGCCTTGTATACTAAAAAAAGATTAAAAATAAACCGAAAATCATAATTTTGAACAAAAACTGTTCGCTTGAAAAAAAAGAAAGGCGAAAGGGGT
>NZ_JVOR01000020.1:0-89859 GCF_001054715.1 Acinetobacter sp. 243_ASPC
TAAAACAATTAGGGGTAAAAATGAGATTAGTTAAAGCTGATATAAAAAATTTCCGAAAACTAAAAGACTGCTCACTGAGTTTTTCATCAGATCAAACAATTCTTGTTGGTGCAAATAACAGTGGTAAAACTTCTGCGATGAAAGTTTTAAAACTATTTCTAAAAAATGAATCCTCAAATGAAGGTTTCAAATACACAGATTTTACATTTGATAATTGGGTAAAATTAAACAAAAAAGCTCAATGTTGGTTTGATAAAACCATTGTAATGAATCCAGATGAAGAGTTACAAGAATGGAAAAATTTTTGTCCTAGTTTAGACTTAATCATAAATGTCGAATCTTCTGAAATTCATCATGTAATAGAGTTTTTGCCTTCATTGGATTGGGATGGGGGACTTATTGGTTTGAGATTAAGGTTAGAACCTAAAAATATAGAGGAATTGAGGAATGACTTTGTTGAATTATGCAATGAGAATAAGAGGGTCATGTCGGAAAATGGTCAAATAGCGATTAGCAATTTTTGGCCCAATGAAAATATACAAGAGTTCTTAAGTCGTCATCTAGATAAATATTTTAGAATAAAATCATATGTTATTGATCCATATGCTGATAGTACAGAGGAGATTTTATTAGAGACCAGTGAACCTCTGAAAGGTTTAATAAAAATCAATGTTATTGGTGAAGATGCTGGTTTTTTTAATAGTAATGGTGCCAAAAATTTGTTATCTAGTATTATTCAAAGTTTTTACAAATCACATTTTGATAACGATGATCGTAAAAAAACAGCCAATGATTTAGTGGCAATTAAAGCAATAAATGACTCTAAAAGTGCTTTTGATACGACATTAACAGAAACTTTTTCTGAGATATTAAGTGAAATAAGAGACTTAGGTTACCCTGGAAGTAAAAATGATCCTAATATTAGTATTTCCAGTAAGATTGACCAAATTGAGACATTAGGCCATGAAAGTGCAATACGTTTTAAGATTAATAATGATGGTGAAGAGGAAATTAGAATTCCTGAGGGATTGAATGGGCTAGGTTTCAGAAGGTTAATTTCTATTACTTTAACATTGATAGATTTTCGTGAAACTTGGTTACGGAAGAATAAATTAGATCAAGAGCCTATAGAGCCTTTACATTTAGTTCTTATTGAAGAACCAGAAGCTCATTTACATGCCCAAGTACAGCAAGTCTTTATAAAGAAAGCATATGAGACCTTGTGTCTAGGTCAACCTAGTCATTGTGAAACACAATTATTGGTAAGTACCCATTCAAGTTATTTAGCTCGAGAACTAGACTTTTCAAATCTGCGTTACTTTAAGAGGAAAAATAGTGATGCGATACCACATGCAGAAGTAGTAGATCTTTCTAGAACTTTTGATAAAAATTCATCACAGAATGAGAAGTTTGTAACTCGATATATTAGAACTACTCATTGCGATTTATTTTTTGCAAATGGAGTTATCTTAGTCGAAGGCGATGCTGAAAGGTTATTATTACCACATTTCATCAAGAATCACTTTCCTAAACTTAATAGCAGTTATATTTCTATACTCTCAGTTGGGGGAGCGCATGCACATCGATTAAAAAATTTAATTGAAAAACTTGCCTTACCGTGTTTGATTATTACAGATCTAGATTCAGTTGCAATGGAAATTCAGACGGATGAAGATGGGAATATTAAAATGAATAATAATACTGAAAAAGTAAAATATAAAAAGTGTGTACCTTTGCTTAATGCAAATCAATTAACAAATAATGATACTTTAAAAACATGGTTTCCTATCAAGCAGAAAATTGATGATTTGTTAAGTTTAAAATATGAAAATAAAACTAATGGTAATATAAGAGTAAGTTATCAGACTCAAGTTTCTTTGAATTTTAAAGATGAAAATAAAATAGTATTTCCTTACACGTTTGAGGAGTCTATTTATTTTGAAAATAGAACTTGGATCAACACTATTTTTAAAAAGAATGTTGATAAAGATGATCCTCGTATAAAAGCGACTGGCGTTTTGTTAAAAATGATGAAAGCTGAAGATTGTGAGGATTTTAATGATTTTAGACAAAGTATTTTTTTAGCCTTAGAAAGCAATAAAGTTGATATGGCTATGGATTTAATTTATGGTCTGGAGCCAAAGGATTTAAAAACACCAACATATATTTATGAGGGACTAACTTGGCTAGAAAATAAAATATTAGGTATTGATGATTTAGCACAAGGAGAGACTAATGAAATCTGTTAATTCTTTAGTTTTAGAAGATTTAATATTTGATTATGTATCTTCATCTCCACCACAAAGTTTCATTCTATATGCAGGTGCAGGTGCAGGAAAAACCCATACATTACATCAAGTATTAAATAAAATAAAGGAAGATATTCTTTTATCTCTTGGTCGAGAAAATAAAAAGCTTGCTGTTATAACATATACAAATGCTGCCTGTGATGAAATTAAAGAGCGAGTGAATTTTGATAATAATTTTTTTGTCAGTACAATACATAGCTTTGCGTGGAGTTTAATATCACCCTTCACAAAGGAGATTAAAGAAATTATTAAAGAGAATCTAAAGGAAATTATTAATGAAGAAGAAAAGAAATTAAAAAAATCTAGAGATTTAAATAATAAAACTAGTATCGGTCGACAAGAGAGAATTAGGAAGTCTTTAAAAAGATTGTCTTCATTAGAGTCAACTAGATGCTTTAATTATAATCCAAATTCTTCAAATGTTGAAGAAAGTTCATTAGAACACTCAGAAGTTATAGACATTTTTTCAAAATTATTAGTAGAGAAGAAGTCATTTAGAAAAATTTTAGTGAATAAATTTCCTATTCTATTTTTAGATGAAGCTCAAGATACCTATGAAAAGATTATTGATGCATTAGTCCAAACGCAAATTGAATTTCATAGTCAATTTGTAATAGGGTTGTTTGGTGATAATATGCAGCGAATTTTTACTAATAATAAGAAAGATTTAAGTAAGTTTATTCCTGAAAATTGGAAACGCCCAGAAAAGATTGAGAACTGGAGATGTCCGAAAAGAGTAGTGACATTAATTAATAAAGTAAGATTCGATGCCGATAAATTTCAACAAGAATCTAAAGTTAATCATAATGGATTTGCTCGCTGTTTAATTGTTGATACAAATAAGCCGAATTTAGATAAATTGTTAGTTGAAGATGAAATATGCAAAATAATGGGAGAAATAACCAATGATGATAAATGGAATATAAGGTCTGAGATAAAGACCTTAATTTTAGAGCATCACATGGCTGCAACTCGTTCTGGATTCCATAAGTTCTATAAACCATTATATGATTCGGCATTACGAAGTAAATTGAGTGCCGCTGATACTCAATCTTTAAGGTTTTTAGTGGGTACTTTTTGTGAATTTATTAAGTCTGTGCAATCTAAAAATGACTTTAATATCATAAAGATATTGAGGAATAGTTCAGATATTTTTCTTGATTTCTCTACTGTGGAAGATCAGTTGAGTTATTTGAAAAATATAAGAGATAAAAAAAATGAATTGTTTGATCTTTTGATGGATAGTAATAACTCTATAAAGATTATTCTTAATTATATTTATCAGACTAACCTTTTGAATATTCCATCATTATTAGTTCAGGCATTAGTTTTAGATAATTATGCTGTAGATACAGACAGTAGCTCTTCCGAACTTATTGCGTATAGTCAAGCTTTAGATGCAAAAATAGATCAACTATTTAAATATGCATCTTATATAGATGGAACTTCGGCATTCGATACTCATCAAGGAGTTAAAGGATTGCAGTTTGAGAGGGTTATGGCGATATTAGATGATGATGAAGCTGGAGGTTTTTTATTTAACTATGATAAATTTTTAGGTATTAAAAGTTTAAGTGATAGTGATAAAAACAACGAAGCTCAAGGAGATGATAATGCATTGTCTCGCACTCGCAGACTTTTCTATGTAATTTGTAGTAGAGCTGAGAAGAGTTTAGCTGTAGTTTGCTATACGAAAAACTCTGAGCTTTTAAAGGGTAAATTAATTGAAAAAGAATGGTTCGATGAAAGTGAAATACATTTAATTTAAATAAAAAAAATCCGACATTAAGCCTGATTTTTTATTTCAGTTTCATTATATGTGTCGCGTAATGTCGTTACATGTGTCGCGTGACATTTAAATTCTATTATTTTCAGGGGGGATTACCATACCCTTAAAAACATAAAAAAGAACCATTCGACTAGAATGGTTCTTTTCTATTTGAATGACATTTTATGCTTAGCGTGAGGTTGCATTCAGCCTTTACCAGCTTAACGCACCACCAGTTTGGTAATCTGTTACACGCGTTTCAAAGAAGTTCTTCTCTTTACGCAAGTCCATCATCTCAGACATCCACTGGAACGGGTTGTTCACGCCAGGGTATTGCTCTGGTAAGCCAAGCTGTGCCAAACGACGGTTACAGATAAACTTCAAATACTCTTCCATCATGGCCGCATTCATGCCCAATACACCGCGTGGCATCGTGTCACGTGCGTATTCGATTTCAAGCAAAGTACCTTCCACAATCATCTGAATCACTTCTTGCTGGAATTCGGTAGTCCATAAACTTGGGTTTTCAATCTTGATCTGGTTGATCATGTCGATACCGAAGTTTACGTGCATCGATTCGTCACGCAAAATGTACTGGAACTGTTCAGATACACCGTTCATCTTGTTACGGCGGCCCATACTCAAAATTTGGGTAAAGCCACAGTAGAAGAAAATCCCTTCAAGAACACAGTAAAACGCAATCAGGTTACGCAGTAACTGCTGATCGGTTTCAGGTGTACCTGTTTGGAAAGTAGGGTCGCTAAGCGATTGTGTATACTTAAGGCCCCATGCCGCTTTACGCGCGACACTTGGAATCTCGTGATACATGTTGAAGATTTCGCCTTCATCCATACCCAATGATTCGATACAGTACTGGTAAGCATGAGTGTGAATAGCTTCTTCAAACGCCTGACGTAAAATGTACTGACGGCACTCTGGGTTGGTAATCAAACGGTAAATCGCCAAAACCAGATTATTCGCGACCAAAGAGTCGGCAGTCGAAAAGAAGCCCAAGTTACGTTTAACAATCACACGCTCGTCTTCAGTCAAGCCATTTTCAGACTTCCAAAGCGCGATGTCATGGTTCATGTTAACTTCTTGTGGCATCCAGTGATTGGCACATCCGTCTAGGTACTTCTGCCAAGCCCATTCGTATTTAAACGGCACAAGCTGGTTTAAGTCTGCACGGCAGTTGATCATTGCCTTGTCGTCAACCTGTACACGCGCTGCACCTGTTTCGATCTCTTGCAAACCGGCACTGATGTCCAGATGCTTTAGGGATTCAGATGCTCGAGCCACCGGATCGGTTGGATCTGTTGATCGCACGGAATCGGTTCCAGTGGATTGTACATTTGCCACACTCGGCGATGATGGCTCTGTAGCAGATACCAACGGCGTAGCTGGCGCTTCTTTCGTATCGACGGGCGCAGACTGGTGTTCATGTGCAGCCGGTTTTTGCGAATCATCTTCTAAATCGTCCCAACTCAGGATAGACATATCAATTCTCTCTTCGTTGTTAATATCGTTTTCGATATCTTTTGGAAGATATCTTTACTATACGCTTATTCTGTGTAAGCAAAATTAAGTTTTATCGATAACTGCTCTAAAATTACTGAATAGAACAAATATCCCTACGACTTATTTTGATTACGCTGTTGTTCACGAATTTTCAAAAACGCGTAAACCAAGGGCGTGTAGAACACAATTGAGGCCACAATGAGCACCGCCAAACCAAGCATATAGTTGTGAGTCAGATGCCACATTGTGTTGTCCTCATGTTCAATCAGGAACGCCTCAAACCGAAACGTTCCTGAAGGGATGTTTTACTGACACGCTTCGCAGTCAGGATTATCAATTGAGCAAGCCATTGGCACTGGAGCAGCTTGTGTAAAGCCATCTTCAGTGGTTTCTGCTTTTACTTCTGGCGCAACTGCTGCCACTGGTGCTGCAGCCGCGGTAGCTTTAACTGCGTTTAATGCGCTAGTGTTAATGGTCGACTTCTCGGCAGAAGTGGCACCTAATGCACGGAGGTAATACGTCGTTTTGAGGCCACGCAACCATGCCATTTTATAGGTAATGTCAAGTTTCTTACCGTTTGCACCTGCAATGTACAAGTTCAGCGATTGCGCTTGATCGATCCATTTTTGACGACGAGAGGCTGCATCAACAATCCAGCGTGGCTCAACTTCAAATGCTGTAGCAAAAATTGCTTTTAATTCTTCAGGAATACGCGCAATTTTTTGTACCGAACCTTCAAAGTGTTTTAGGTCGTTAACCATCACGGTGTCCCACAGGCCGCGTTCTTTCAAAGCGCGTACAAGGTATGGATTGATGACCGTAAATTCACCCGACAAGTTCGATTTTACATACAGGTTTTGGAAGGTTGGCTCAATCGACTGTGAAACGCCACAAATGTTCGAGATGGTTGCGGTTGGTGCAATCGCCATCACATTTGAGTTACGCATACCGTCTTTTTGCACTTTAGCGCGTAGAGTATCCCAGTCTAGGCGTTGGGTGCGGTCTACTTCAAACATACGCTCCGGACGTGATTTTGCTACGATATCTAGTGAGTCGATTGGCAAAATACCCTGATCCCAGAGTGAACCTTTAAAGGTTGAGTACACACCACGTTCAACCGCCAAGTCGCTTGACGTTTGAATCGCGTAGTAGCTGATAACTTCCATCGATTCATCTGCAAAATCAACCGCTGCATCAGAACCGTAAGCAAGACCCAATTCATATAGTGCATCTTGGAAGCCCATGATGCCCATGCCTACAGGGCGGTGCTTCAAGTTCGAGTTTTTCGCTTGTGGCACTGCGTAGTAGTTAATGTCGATAACGTTGTCGAGCATACGCACAGCAGTTTTGATGGTACGGGCCAGTTTCTCACGGTCAAGTGAACCACCTTGTACGTGCTGAACAAGGTTGATCGAACCTAAGTTACATACTGCAATTTCATCTTCGCTGGTGTTGAGCGTAATTTCTGTACACAAGTTTGACGAGTGAACCACGCCCACATGTTGTTGTGGCGAACGTAAGTTACATACATCTTTAAATGTAATCCACGGATGGCCTGTTTCAAACAGCATCGACAGCATTTTACGCCACAAGTCTTGCGCACGGACTTTTTTGTGCAACAGCTCTTGTTCTTTAGCAATCGATTCATAGTGCGCATAACGCTCTGCAAATGCTTCGCCAGTCAAGTCGTGTAGGTCTGGTACTTCAGATGGCGTAAATAACGTCCATTCTGCATCTTCAAACACACGTTGCATAAACAGGTCTGGTACCCAGTTGGCCGTGTTCATGTCGTGTGTACGACGGCGGTCATCACCTGTGTTCTTACGAAGCTCTAGGAATTCTTCGATGTCGAGGTGCCATGTTTCTAGGTATGCACAGACTGCGCCTTTACGCTTACCACCTTGGTTAACCGCAACAGCTGTATCGTTCGCTACTTTCAAAAACGGTACAACACCTTGAGACTTACCATTGGTGCCTTTAATGTACGAGTTGAGTGCGCGTACTGGTGTCCAGTCATTACCCAAGCCACCCGCCCATTTAGACAGCATCGCATTGTCGCGGATCGCGCCATAAATGTTGTAAAGGTCATCACCAATGGTGGTGAGGTAACAGCTCGACAATTGTGGGCGTAGTGTGCCGGCATTGAACAGGGTCGGGGTAGACGCCATGTAGTCAAAGCTTGAAAGCAGGTTATAAAACTCGATTGCACGTGCTTCACGGTTTTCTTCGTTGAGCGCCAGACCCATCGAGACACGCATGAAGAACAATTGTGGCAATTCGTAACGCACGCCATCTGAATGAATGAAGTAGCGGTCGTAAAGCGTTTGTAAGCCCAAGTATGTAAACTGGTTTGAGCGCTCAGGTTTAATCGCTGCCGCCAATTGCGCCAAATCAAACTTTAAGAGTTCTGGGTCTAGTAGCTCAAGCTCAATCCCTTTTTTCAGGAAAGTTTCAAGCGCATCGCTTTCTAGGGTGTCTTCTGGTAAACCCAAAAACTCAAGACCTTTAGCCACAAGTTCGTTACGTAATAAACGCGCAGTCACGTAGGTATAGTTTGGCTCTTGTTCAATACGTGTACGTGTTGCCATCATCATGGTGGTGGCGATGTCGCTAATTTTGACACCGTTGTACAGGTTTTTAACAGTTTCATCGACAATTGCTTGAATGTTAATGCCTTCAAGGCCTTCCGCTGCTTTTTCAACAGTGGCTTTTAGTGCATCGAGATCAAGCGGTTGAAGCTGACCTTGATTGTCGGTGATTTGTAAGGTTGGGTGATGGTTGGCGCCTGCTTGCTGGCGTGCAGTACTACGCTGCTCACGGTAAATCACGTAAGCACGCGCAACTTTTTGTTCGCCAGTACGCATCAGCGCAAGTTCAACCTGATCCTGAATTTCTTCAATATGAATAGTACCGCCAGAAGGTAAGCGACGGTTAAAGGTGTTCATCACCATTTCGGTTAATTGACTGATTCGGTCATGAATACGACTTGAGTCAGCGCTTTGCTGACCTTCAACAGCTAAGAATGCCTTTCCAATCGCAACAGAGATTTTCTCTGCATCAAAGGTAGCAACTTCTCCATTGCGTTTAATCACCTGAAGTTGTCCAGGAGTTGAAGTGATTACGCTCATGTCAGCATAGCTCCATTGTGATCTGTATTTATGTTCATGGACCATTTGAACCGGGCAAATTTGTGCACGATGTTTGAGGGATAAACACAAGACTTAGTGGTTAATATAGTTTATAGGCACAAGATACGGGAATTTTGGCAGGATATCAATCTTGACTTTTCTTTAATTTTTTTTCCAAATTCTATGTGCATGATTCTGTGGTGCATAGCATAACAAAGGCTGTTAAAAACACGTATAGATAACTGTGTGGATAACTCAAAAAACACTCGTTCAGTGCTGTTGTTTTGGTCCGGTGAAATAATTTGTTTAATAATTGGACGGTCTTTGCGACGACTGGTGAACTTGTGATCTGAGGCGGAAAAATATTTAAAAAGACCTGAAAATTCAACACTTAATAAAAATGCAACAAAATACAACGGACGTGTATCAGTTTGGTGAACGAGGACTTGTTTACAATGTAAACGTGTGTATATTGCAATCTATTATGTCGGTGTAATTGTTGGTTTTTGAACAAGACACTTTAATAGATGATAGGGGCAAAAGTATGAGCCAAGAAGAAAAGTTACCCAAGATTTTAATTGTTGAAGATGACGAGCGTCTTGCACGTCTGACACAAGAATATTTGATCCGTAATGGATTGGAAGTAGGGGTCGAAACAGACGGTAATCGCGCGATTCGTCGTATTATTGGCGAACAACCAGATTTAGTTGTACTTGATGTGATGTTGCCTGGTGCCGATGGCTTGACGGTTTGTCGCGAAGTGCGCCCTCATTATCATCAACCTATTTTGATGTTAACTGCACGTACCGAAGATATGGATCAGGTGTTAGGACTTGAAATGGGTGCCGATGACTATGTCGCAAAACCTGTTCAGCCACGCGTATTGTTGGCGCGTATCCGTGCCTTGTTGCGTCGTACCGACAAAACAGTAGAAGACGAAGTTGCACAGCGTATCGAATTTGATGATCTAGTCATCGATAATGGCGGACGCTCAGTGACGCTCAATGGTGAACTGGTCGATTTTACCAGCGCCGAATACGATTTGTTGTGGTTACTTGCCTCTAATGCTGGTCGCATTTTGTCGCGTGAAGACATTTTCGAGCGTTTACGTGGCATCGAATATGACGGTCAGGATCGCTCGATTGATGTTCGTATTTCTCGTATTCGTCCAAAAATTGGTGACGATCCGGAAAATCCGAAACGAATTAAAACCGTTCGTAGTAAAGGTTATTTGTTTGTAAAAGAAACTAATGGTTTATAATCTTTGCCATTGAGACCAAGAGCACTTCTTGTTTAAGGCTGATCGAGTGTTTAAGCACAGTATATTTTTACGTATTTATGCGGGTTTGGTGGTACTGGTCATGTTGGTGGCCCTATTTGGCTATCTGCTTGTCCAGATCATTAACTATCAGCGCGCACAGGAATATCGTGAATCATTGACCGATGGTATTTCCTTTGTGATCAGTGAGAGTATTGCTCGTCAGCCGACTAAACAGCAAAAGCTGGACTGGATTTCCGATGCCTCAGATTTACTGGAATTACCGATTTATTATGTCGATGCCAGTAAAATCGAGTTATCCCGCACCGAAAAAAAACGTATAGAAGAACAAAAATCGGTGGTTCGGTATGATGCCGAAACCTCTATTGCATATGTGATTATCGGACTGCGGAGCGATCCACAGCATTTTCTCTATATTAAGGTCGATAAAATCGGTGAGCGCCAGATGAAAGCGCTGCCGATCTTTATTTTGGATTACTTGATTTATTATCCGGGTCAAGAAAAGCAATACGTCGAAAAAATCCAGACGCATTTTTCTTATCCGATCAATATTTATAATGTGAAAGATCTGAATCTTGATTCAGAGCAGATTGGTCGTCTTCGTCAAAATCAAAGCATTATGCTATATCGTGATAATGCCACCATTCGTGGTACGACCATTTCGATTATTTCACCTATGCCGAACAATCCACTCAATGTATTGGTGCTCGGTCCGGTTCCGATGTTTAACTGGATGCCGTTTCAGTTATCGGCCGGTATTACGTTGTTTAGCTTGTTTCTGCTTAGCTTAGGGGTGTATGGCTTAATCTTGCCGCTAGAGCGCAAGATCCGCCAGGTGCGTTATGCCTTAAACCGCATGAAATCAGGAGATTTGTCGCTTCGTGTTCCGATCGAGGGAAGCGATGAAATGGCCAATCTGGCTTCAAGTTATAACAATATGTCCGACCATATTCAGCGGTTGATTGAGGCACAGCGCGAACTGATGCGAGCTGTCTCGCATGAACTGCGTACACCAGTGGCGCGAATCCGGTTTGGTATGGAAATGCTCGCAGAAGAAGACGATTACGACTACCGTATTCAACAAATGGAAATGATTGATCGGGATATTGAGGCACTCAATACCTTGATTGATGAAATCATGACCTACGCCAAGCTTGAACAAGGTACGCCATCGCTGGATTTTGAAGAAATTATTCTGCTTGATTTGTTGAGTCAGGTAGCAGTCGAAACCGAAGCACTCAAAACCCAAAAAGAAATCGAGCTGATTCCACCTGCGACCGCCATTATGGTCGATGCAGAGCGACGTTACTTACACCGTGTGGTGCAAAACTTGGTCGGTAATGCGGTACGCTACTGCGATCATAAAGTTCGAATCAGTGGGGGTATTCAAGGCGACGGTAATGCTTACATCTGTGTGGAAGATGACGGGCAGGGCATTGCAGAAGAAGACCGCGTACGAATTTTTGAGGCATTTGCACGACTTGATGACAGTCGAACCCGTGCTTCGGGTGGTTATGGGCTTGGGCTTTCTATCGTCAGTCGTATTGCCTACTGGTTTGGTGGCACAATTGAAGTAGATGAAAGTCCAGATTTGGGCGGGGCGCGTTTTATCATGCGCTGGCCGGCCAAGCGTTTTAATCAAACGTTGAAGAAGAAAAACCAGTTTAAAATGAAAGAAGGCAGCTCATAAGCTGCCTTCTTTTTTAAATGTTAAATTTACTGATAAAGACTGGCATCCGGTGCAATCAAGGGTTTACCTTGTTTTAATGCAGCTAATGCATCTTGGTTGAAGTCTACGCTCAGTGTATTGTTTTCAGCATCAATCTTGTAATGGTTAATTAGTTTTTGGTCCCCACCTGCCAATGTCTCTACACGGTATTCATCACTGATGTTTAAAATGCCTTCAAGGTTTGTGGTCGTTGAAGCAAAGTCTTCACGAAATAATTGATAAATTTCTTTTAAATCAAAAGTAACGTGATCTGCATCGGCGTGTTTTTGCGCATAGGTTTCGATATGGCGAACAAGTAATTGCGCATAAAAGAAATAATTCGGTTTATGTGTAAATTCAAGGCTCATTCTTTTACTCCTTATTCTGTCTTTTCAGCATACACATCCACACAGCACGTCAGTGTATAAAGATGATTAAAGCATGTAGCTGAATTGAAACAAGTTATGAGTAACTCGAGATGGTATTTCGTCCATGTTGCTTGGCTCGATACAATGCCTGATCGGCTTCTTTGAGCATTTGTTCTAAGGACGCCGTGTGGTTCGGCTGAAAAAAGCTAATGCCAATACTGACATGAATATAAATAGGATGGTTATTGGATAAGTAAATCGGATGTTCGCTGACCTTTTTACGAATGCACTCGGCCAGTAAGAAGGTTTCATGTGCTCCAATTTGAGGTAAAAGAATGGCGAACTCTTCTCCTCCTAGGCGGCCCAAAATATCGTTGGGCCTTAGGCATGATTTGATGGTATGCGCGCACAGTTTAATGGCTTGATCACCAATAAAATGACCATAGTTATCATTCACCGATTTAAAGTGATCGATGTCCAGCATCAGCAGTGCGCTTGGGGTGCTGTTGCCTAATATTTTTGTAAATAGTGTGCGTGCGGTCTGATAAAAATAACGACGGGTAAGACTTAAGGTCAGTTCATCGTGCGAGGCAATATACTCTAGATCTTCGATCAACCGGCTCCGAATACTGTTGATATTCGACACGGTAAGCGGGGCAATGACCATCATGATCATACCCAAACGAATTGAGATGCTGTTTTCAAGATATTCCTGCGGATACAGTACGATGTAATTATGAGTTAAATGGTACAGTAACAAACTGGCACTAATCGAGGTAATGATCGTGACTGAAAAGTGTCGATAGGTCAGCGCACACCAGATCAATACCGCGATCGGATAAAGCACAGAACCGGGTCCATTGTCATAAAAGCAGAAAACAAGCGCAGCGGTCACGCTCATGACGGGTAGCAGATGTTGAAATTCGATAGGCGTTTGAAAGAAATGCTTAAGTTCATTTCGAAATGGCAAGCTAATTAAGATAGGCAATAGCAACAAGGCATTTTGCATCTCTGCGGTAAACCAGCCGCCCAGTTCAATCCAGAAATTACCATGCATAAATATCGGGCTGATCATGGGAACAAATAGGCTTGCAAATAAAGCACCTGCGAAACTGCCAATTGCGCAAAAGCTAAATAAAAACAAATAAAAATAGCCTTGATAGCTGCCTTGTAATTTGCGAATAAAACGATGATATAACCCAAAGGTGACTGCGATATAACACAGATTGGCCAAAGTCAGAACAAGGATTTCGGGCAGACTTGAACCAAAAATACTGTCTGATACTAAATACCCAAGTATTCCACCTGTGAGCGCGTAGCGATTACGCAGAGTGGGATAACGGATTAAGAGACCAAGAAAAATCGAATTGGCAGGCCAGAAAGAAGCAAGAAAGCTTAAGGGGCGGGTTAAGATACCCAAAGTACAGCAGAGAAAAATAATAATAAAAAATAAAATAAAATGTTGCTTTGTAGAGCGTGATAACGTATTTCTAAAGTAGTGAACCATAGAATCAAGCCTTAAAATAAGATGACGCTCTTAATAAAATGTTACATTTTCATTCTGCTGCGCATTTAACCATAATTTATGAAAAGGATGAATAATCATAATTTAAATTTATTATGCTTGCGCTATTGTGGTGCAAATCGGATTGAACGTGATAAATCATGCCAATGACTCAAATGACAGACATAAACGACAAAAAAGTTAAAAAAAGAAAAAAATAATCATAAATTGATTAATGATTAGTTAAATCGATAATCTACGTGAACGTTGGGGTTGAACGTGATTGTGTGACAAAATTGTATAAAAACCATGCTAAAGGCAAAGAGGCTTGAACTAGAAAGAGAAAAGCGAAATCAGGTACAATTGGCGGGATTAATTTTGTGTTTGGTGCGGTTCCAAGACCGAAACATATATTTCTTTGTTAAATAATAGGCCTGCCAGGAGTTATCCCCGCATGAGTGCCATTACTCCATACGATTGGGCAATTATTGCCTTCGTGATCGGCGTTACATTTCTGTGCGTTTTTATGCTTACTGTTCCCTTACTCCTAGGGGGTAAATCATGGGGACGCGCAAAGCAGGAACAGTTTGAATCGGGTGTGGTGAGCGCAGGTGGTGCTCGCATTCGTTTGTCTGCAAAATTTTATTTGGTTGCTATTTTCTTTGTCGTGTTTGATCTTGAAGCACTTTATCTTTATGCATGGGCAACGTCTGTGCGTGAAGTGGGTTGGATGGGCTTTACCACGATGTTGATTTTTGTTGTAGATCTTCTGATTGCATTGATTTATGTCTTTGCGACGGGTGCCCTGACGTGGTCGCCTTCAGATCGTCGTAAGGCAGCAGGAATTAAACCGAAGATTGGATCTCCAAACATGAATATTGCAGAGATCACGCGATTTAATTCAATTGAAGAGTTGGTCATCGATCCAACTGGTCATATCCCTGCACAATCCTCTGGTCGAATGAAGTCAAACACATCGACAGCACCGTCATCTATACAGGAGTAACTCGGGATGAAATATACATTAACCCGTGCGAATCCGGATGCTAATCAATATCCATTACAAGAACGCCAAGTTGTCAGTGATCCACTTCAGGAAGAAGTCAATAAAAATGTATTTATGACTCGCCTTGAAGATGTATTGCATAACGTAGTGAACTGGGGACGAAAAAATTCAGTTTGGCCTTTCAACTTTGGTACGTCTTGTTGTTATGTTGAATATGCGACAACCCTAACCGGTGTCCATGACTTATCACGTTTTGGTGCCGAGGTTATTCGTGCTTCACCGCGCCAAGCTGACTTAATGATTGTCGCAGGTACGTGCTTTGTCAAGATGGCACCTGTTATTCAGCGCTTGTACGAACAAATGCTTGAACCAAAGTGGGTCATTTCCATGGGTGCATGTGCAAACTCTGGTGGTATGTATGACATCTACTCAGTGGTACAGGGCGTAGACAAAATCATTCCAGTCGACGTTTATATCCCAGGGTGTCCACCTCGTCCAGAAGCATTAATTCAGGCGCTAATGCTGCTGCAAAACCAAATTCAACTTGAGCGTCGTCCGTTGTCTGCCGTAATTGGTGATGATCTTCAGCCGATTTATAAGCCAAAGATGATGCCAGAACGCGATCGTAAAAATGCAGAGCGGATTGCGGTTAAAAACTTACGCTCCATGGATGAAATTGAGTAAATTTTTGATAATTTGCGCTCATCAGGGCGCAGGATGATCAAAAAACCTAAAAGAATTTGTATTAAATAGGAAGCCAAACCAATGGCTGAAACTGACATTGCTATGCCAGAATCAACCGCTGTTGATTCACGCCCAGCATTTGCAATTGTAGAAGAGCTCAAGACCAAATTTGGTGAGAACTTCTATGTGCAAACAACTTGTGAAGAGTTTCCAACTGTCTGGGTTGAACGCTCACGCGTACAAGAAGTTTTGATGTTTCTACGTAAGGTAGACCGTCCTTATGTCATGTTATTCGATTTGTCTGCAATGGATGAGCGTTTACGTGTACACCGCGATGGTTTGCCTGCTTCAGATTTCACTGTTTTCTATCACTTGCTGTCTTTAGAACGTAACAGTGACATCCGAATCAAGGTTGCTTTAAATGAGAGCGATCTCAATATTGCAACAGCGACCAATATCTGGCCAAACGCCAACTGGTACGAACGTGAAGTCTACGATATGTTTGGCATCAATTTCGAAGGGCATCCAATGCTCCGTCGTATTTTGCTACCAACCTATTGGGAAGGCCATCCGCTTCGTAAAGAATATTCTGCACGTGCTACGGAATACACGCCGTACATGCAGGACAAAGCCAAGCAAGACTTCGAACAAGAGCATTTGCGTTTTGTTCCTGAAGACTGGGGTCTAAAGCGCGGTAATGCCGACGAAGACTTTATGTTCTTGAACTTGGGTCCAAACCATCCGTCTGCGCACGGTGCATTCCGTGTGGTCTTGCAGCTTGATGGTGAAGAAGTTAAAGACTGCGTACCGGATATCGGTTACCACCACCGCGGTGTGGAAAAAATGGCAGAGCGTCAAACATGGCACTCGTTCATTCCCTATACCGACCGTGTAGATTACTTGGGTGGTTGTGCGCAAAACATGCCGTATGTGATGGCAGTTGAGCAGCTTGCCGGTATTAAAGTGCCAGAGCGTGCCCAAGTCATTCGTGTCATGTTGAACGAATTGTTCCGTATCAACAACCATTTGTTGTTCTGTGGTACAGCCATTCAGGATGCCGGTGGTATGACACCAGTATTCTATATGTTTGCCGACCGTCAAAAAGTGTATGACATCGTCGAAGCCATCACGGGTTATCGTATGCACCCGGCTTGGTTCCGTATCGGCGGTACTGCCCACGATCTTCCAAACAACTGGCATAAGCTGGTGAAGGAACTTCTTGAGTGGATGCCAAAGCGTCTAAATGAATACCATACAGCAGCGCTGAAAAACTCGGTATTTATTGGTCGTACCCGTAATGTTGCCCAATACGACGCAAAATCAGCATTGGCTTGGGGCGTGACGGGTACAGGTTTACGTGCAACAGGTATCGACTTCGACGTACGTAAATACCGTCCGTACAGTGGCTATGAAAACTTTGATTTTGATGTGCCAGTCGAGTACGAAGGTGATGCTTACGCGCGTGTCATGGTGCATTTCCGTGAAATCACTGAGTCATTGAAAATCATTCAGCAATGTCTAGACAACATGCCGTCTGGTCCGTACAAAGCCGATCATCCATTGGCTGTTCCACCACCAAAAGACAAGACTCTGCAAGACATCGAAACCTTGATTAATCACTTCTTAAGTGTGTCATGGGGTCCGGTTATGCCTGCGGGTGAAGCATCGTTCATGACTGAAGTGGTAAAAGGGGCGAGTACCTATTATCTCACCTCAGACAAAGCCACCATGAGCTACCGTACGCGTATCCGTACGCCAACCTTCACGCACTTGCAGCAAATGCCGTCAGTAATTAATGGCAGCTTGGTGTCCGACTTGATCATTTATTTGGCGACCATCGATGTGGTTATGGCCGACGTGGATCGCTAGGGATAAACGATTATGATGATTTTGACTGATAAAAAACCTCGCGTGAATGTGGAAGGGATTTTGACTGCTGATGAGATTCATGAAATTGAACATCACATTCATCATTATCCATATCCGCGTGCGGCCTCTTTGGATGCTCTTAAGTGCGTACAGCGCCGTAATGGCTGGGTTGACGATGCACAAATGAATGCAATTGCACAATTGCTTAGCATTAGTGTGGCGGACTTAGAAGGTGTTGCTACCTTTTATAACCGTATTTACCGCCAACCAGTCGGCCGCCATGTAATTTTGCTGTGTGACTCAATTGCCTGTTTCTTAATGGGTGCAGAAACGCTGGCAGAAGCATTTCAGCGTGAGTTGGGAATCCAGTACGGACAAACTACTCCAGATGGCCGTTTTACTTTATTGCCAATTTGCTGCTTAGGAAATTGCGATAAAGGTCCAACTTTAATGATCGATGAAGATACCCATGGTTTGGTGGACGTGTCTTCGGTCAAGCAGTTATTGGAGAAGTATGTATGAATACTGAACCAAAACCGATTTATGGCGATGGTAACCCTGAAACTCATCCACTGACTTGGCGTTTGAGTAAACAGGAACATGTACGAAATGCCGATGAGTACGAAGCACTAGACGGTTATGCTGGCTTTAAAAAAGCATTGGGCATGAAACCTGCTGAAGTACTTGAAGTGGTAAAAGCAGCCACAGTAAAAGGCCGTGGTGGTGCAGGTTTCCCTGCGGGCATTAAATGGTCGCTGATGGCGCCAAACGATGGTGGCCCGCGCTACCTGATTTGTAATGCCGACGAGATGGAACCAGGTACCTTTAAAGACCGTCTGTTGATGGAACAGCTTCCACATCAGTTGATCGAAGGGATGCTCATTGCAGGTTATACGCTTGAAGCAACACAAGGCTATATCTTTATTCGTGGCGAATACATCGAAGCGGCTCAGTATCTCAATGAAGCACTCGAACAAGTGCGTGCCAAAGGCTACTTGGGCGAAAACATTCTAGATACAGGCTGGAACTTCGAGCTGTATGTACATACTGGCGCAGGACGTTATATCTGTGGCGAAGAAACCGCACTGATCAACTCGCTTGAAGGTCGTCGTGCCAATCCGCGTACTAAACCGCCATTCCCGCAAGTTGCGGGTGCATGGGGTCGTCCAACGATTGTCAATAACGTTGAAACCTACAATAACTTGCCTGCCATCATGTTGCGTGGTCCAGAGTGGTACATCGGTCTGTCTTCAGGCAAATCAAAAGATCCTGGCACCAAAATTTATGGGGCATCTGGCAAAGTGAAATTCCCAGGGCTTTGGGAATTGCCATTTGGTACAACGGCGCGTGAAGTGATTGAAGAGCATGCTGGCGGTATGCGTGATGGGCTTAAGCTCAAAGCGTGGTTGCCGGGTGGTGCCTCGACTGACTTCTTGGCGGCAGAACACATTGATTTGCCAATGGACTCAGAAACTATCATGAAAGCAGGCTCACGTTTGGGCACCTGTTTGTTGATGGTGGTCGACGAGACACAGTGTATGGTTGCTGCAACACGTAACTTGGAAGAGTTTTTTGCGCGTGAGTCGTGTGGCTGGTGTACACCGTGTCGTGACGGTCTCCCTTGGGCTGTAAAAGCGTTGAAAGCACTCGAAAATGGTGAAGGCAAGATGGAAGATATCCAGCACCTTCAAGAGCTCACCCGTAAGTTATGGATTGGTAAAACATTCTGTGCACACGCACCTGGTGCGATGGAGCCACTCATGGGCGCGCTTAAATATTTCCGTAGCGAGTTTGAAGCAAAAGTGGCCAATAGCCCTGTTGTTCAAGCCAGCAACGTTGCACAAGCTTAAGGAATTCGACTATGGCTACAATTCATGTCGATGGAAAATCATACGAAGTTGATGGATCTGAAAACCTGCTACAAGCATGTTTGTCCCTCGGCCTTGATATTCCATATTTTTGTTGGCATCCCTCTTTAGGTTCTGTGGGCTCATGCCGCCAGTGTGCGGTGACCCAATATGCAAATCCTGAAGACACCCGTGGGCGTCTGGTGATGTCATGCATGACACCTGCAACAGACAATACCTATATCTCAATTGAAGATAAAGAAGCAGTTGAGTTTCGCGAGTCGGTGGTTGAGTTTTTGATGACCAACCATCCTCACGACTGTCCTGTGTGTGAAGAAGGCGGTCACTGTCATTTGCAAGATATGACGGTGATGACCGGTCATGACCGTCGTCGCTATCGTTTCACAAAACGTACCCACTATAATCAAGAGTTGGGTTCGTTTATTGCACATGAAATGAACCGCTGTATCGCGTGCTACCGTTGTGTACGCTACTACAACGACTACGCAGGCGGAACCGATTTTGGTGTCTACGCCAATGCAGCACGTGTGTACTTCGGTCGTCCAGAATCTGGAACGCTGGAATCTGAATTTTCGGGTAACCTCACCGAAGTGTGTCCAACAGGTGTATTCACCGATAAGACGCATTCAGCACGTTATAACCGTAAATGGGATATGCAGTACGCACCAAGCGTATGTCATGGCTGTTCATCGGGCTGTAATATCTCTCCGGGCGAGCGTTATGGCGAATTACGTCGTATTGAAAACCGCTTCAACGGTGAAGTAAACCAATACTTCCTTTGCGATAAAGGTCGCTTTGGTGGTGGATACGTGAACCGTGAAGATCGTCCGCGTCAGCCGCAGTTCCGTTCGGGCACCTCTGTTACTACTGTGTCGGTTGATCAAGCACTTGATCAAGTAATCAGTACCTTACAAGGCAAAAAAGTATTGGGTGTGGGTTCTCCGCGCGCTAGCCTTGAATCAAACTTTGCACTACGTGAGCTGGTTGGTCAGGATAACTTCTCGACTGGTATCTCGCAAAAAGAACAAAACTTGGTTGAGCTTGCTGCATCTATCATGCAAACACAGGGAATTTACAACCCGAACATGCGTGAAATAGAAAGCTACGATGCAGTTTTGATTTTAGGTGAAGATCTGACTCAAACTGCACCGCGTATGGCGTTGTCAGTTCGTCAGGCTGCCAAAAACAAAGCCAAACAAATGGCGGCAGATCGTCGTACACCAGAATGGTTGGCAGAGCCTGTACAACGTATCGGTCAAGATGCCAAATCGCCAATTTATATTCTGGCAGCCACCCAAACACGTTTAGCCGATGTGGCAACGGGTGAGGTTGTTGCATCACCAAATGATATTGCGCGTTTAGGTTTTGCAGTGGCAGCAGCAGTTCAAGGTGAAACACTGACTGGACTAGACGATGATGCCAAAGCATTTGCACAAAGCATTGCGGATGCATTAAAAGCAGCGAAAAAGCCATTGATCATCTCGGGCACAAGTCTGCAAGATCCGGCAATTATCGAAGCAGCAGCGCAAGTTGCACAAAACCTTGGTCCAGCGGCAGGATTATCCCTAACCGTTCCTGAAGTCAATTCAATGGGTCTAGCGCTTTTGGGTGGTTTAAGCCTTGAGCAAGCCTTTGCACAAGACTACGACGTGATGGTCGTGCTTGAAAACGATTTATATCGCCGTTTACCTGCAACACGTGTCAATGCTGCATTTGAAAAAGCACAGTCTGTTATTGTGCTTGATCATAGTGAAACAGATACGGTGAAACAGGCCGATGTGGTACTGTCTGCTGCAAGCTTTGCAGAGGGCGATGGAACCGTAGTAAGCCAAGAGGGACGTGCACAGCGTTTCTATCAGGTCTATGATCCAAGCTACTACAAACCGGAATATGCCATTAAAGAATCTTGGCGCTGGTTACATGCCATCGAAACAGGTTTAAAAGGTAAGTCAATTATCTGGACCGTGCTAGACGATGTCATTGACTCTGTTGTGAAAAATGTACCTTTACTCGATGCGATCCAAGATGTGGCACCAGATGCAGGCTATCGTGTACATGGTTTGAAAATTGCCCGTGAACCACGTCGCTATTCAGGTCGTACAGCACTACGTGCCCCGATTTCGGTTCATGAGCCAAAGCAACCTGTCGATGTCGACTCAGCATTAACGTTCTCGATGGAAGGCTATGTAGGCCCTCAAAAAGCGGCATCATTGGTTCCGTTTGCATGGGCACCGGGTTGGAACTCACCGCAATCTTGGAACAAGTATCAAGACGAAGTCGGTGGACATTTGAAAGGTGGTGACTCAGGCGTACGTCTGTTTGATCGTTTACCAAAACGTCCGGCACGTAGTTATGTGGCGCCGTCAGCGGTGATGTCACATCCTGAAAGCTTCCGTTTGGTACCAATGCACCATATTTTTGCCTCTGGTGAATTCACCATCAAGACACCTGCGATGGAATCGCGTATTCCAGAAGCTGCTTTTGCAGTAGGTGAACAAGATGCGGCACGTTTAAATCTAAAAGATGGTGCGTCACTCAAAGTACAGGCAGGTGAGACGACAGTGAGCTTACCCGTTCAGGTGATTGAGTATTTACCAGCAGGATATATTGGTTATCCAGTAGGTTTGGCACCGACGATTTCGCTTGCTGAACCTGTTTCTGTTGCGGTGGGAGTGTAATTCATGAATCAAGAAATCATGCGCCAAACTCCACTCTGGGCAGAAAACTGGCCAATCGCATATGCCGTTGTGCAGGCGATTGTGATCTTGTTGGTGGTTGTTCTAATTGCAGCATTGATGTCGTTTATCGAGCGTCGTTTGCTGGCATGGTGGCAAGACCGTTACGGTCCGAACCGTGTAGGTCCGGGCGGGATGTTCCAGATTGTAGCCGACATGCTTAAAATCATGTTTAAAGAAGACTGGACACCAAAGTTTGCAGACAAACTGACGTTTCGTCTTGCACCAGCAGTTGCTATGGCGACAGCGGTGCTGTCTTTTATCGTGATTCCAGTCAGCCCGACATTGGGTGTGGCAGACATGAGCATTGGACTGTTGTTCTTTATGGCGATGGCCGGAATTGCAGTGTATGCCGTGTTGTTTGGTGGTTGGGCATCGAATAACAAATACTCGCTTCTTGGGGGACTTCGTTCAGCGGCTCAGACCATTTCCTATGAAGTGTTTCTCGGGATCTCGCTCATGGGCGTGGTGGCAATTGCGGGTTCATTTAATCTGCGTGAAATTGTCGAAGCTCAACGTGATATGTGGTTCATTGTTCCACAATTCCTTGGTTTCATGATTTTTGTTGTGGCAGGCGTTGCCGTAACTCACCGTCATCCATTTGACCAACCTGAAGCCGAACAAGAGCTGGCAGAAGGTTATCACGTCGAATATGGCGGCATGAAATGGGGGATGTTCTTCGTTGCTGAGTACGTCAACATTGTGCTGATTTCTGCACTGATCGTGACGTTGTTCTTTGGCGGCTGGTTAGCACCGTTCAATCTTGAAGTATCGTTTATTCCACCAGCATTCTGGTTCATTGTAAAAACAGCATTTTTTGTGATGATGTTTGTTTTGGCACGTGGTGCATTGATGCGTCCACGTTATGACCAAGTCATGAATTTTGGTTGGAAAGTTTGTTTGCCGCTGGCGTTGGTCAACCTTATGGTGACTGGTGCTGTGATTCTAATGAATCAGGCCTAAGACAGCAGGGAGTACAAAATGTATAAAGTTCTAGCTGGAGTTGGGTCAATCGTTCGTACATTGTGGATGGTCTTCACTCACATTACGCGTAAACGTGACACAATTCTGTATCCAGAAGTACCAGCAGAGGAAATTGTACCACCTCGCTTTCGTGGTCGTATTGTTTTGACACGTGATCCAGACGGAGAAGAGCGCTGCGTAGCGTGTAACCTCTGTGCGGTGGCATGTCCGGTGGGTTGTATTTCCTTGCAAAAAGCAGAGAAAGAAGACGGTCGCTGGTATCCTGAATTTTTCCGTATCAACTTTTCGCGTTGTATTTTTTGCGGAATGTGTGAAGAAGCGTGTCCAACGACTGCTATTCAGATGACGCCAGATTTCGAGTTAGCCGAATATGTACGTCAAGACCTGGTATATGAAAAAGAAAACTTACTGATTTCTGGTCCGGGTAAATATCCTGATTATAACTTCTACCGCGTTGCAGGTATGGCAATTGATGGTAAAGAAAAAGGTCAGGCACAAAAAGAAAGCGCACCAGTTGATGTACGGAGCTTATTACCATGATGTGGCCATTTTATTTGATGGCTCTTGTGGCCATTATCTCGACGATTCGAGTAGTAACGAACTCGAATCCAGTACATGCGTTGTTAAGTCTGATTGTTTCATTACTTGCAGTTGCGGGGATTTTCATGATCGTGGGTGCGCCATTTGCTGGTGCACTTGAAATCATTGTTTATGCCGGTGCCATTATGGTGTTGTTCGTTTTTGTGGTGATGATGCTCAATCTTGGGCACAACACCGTTGAACAAGAACGTAAATGGTTAAGTTCAGATGCGTGGGCGATTCCTGCGCTCATGAGCTTTTTGCTCGGACTGACATTGATCTGGATGCTCGGCGGCGAATACACCACACAAGGTCTCATGCTGGGCCGTGAAGTGATTGGTCCAAAAGCCGTTGGTCAAGTCCTCTTTACCCACTATCTATTATTGGTAGAAATTGCCGCGATGTTATTGCTTGCAGCTTTGGTTGCAGCCTTCCACTTAGGTAAACGCGAGCCAAGTGCAACAGGGGAACAAGAATAATGGGTAACATTCCTTTAGAGCATGGATTGATTGTCGCGACCATTCTTTTTGCGCTGGGTTTTTACGGCGTAATGGTGCGACGTAACTTACTGTTCATGTTGATGAGCCTTGAAATTATGATGAATGCCGCTGCATTGGCATTTGTTTTGGCAGGAAGCGTTTGGGCACAGCCTGACGGTCAAATTATGTTTATTCTGATTTTGACACTTGCTGCTGCAGAGGCATGTATCGGTCTTGCGATCGTCCTTCAGTTTTACCATCGCTTCCACCATCTGGATGTGGATGCTGCAAGTGAGATGCGCGGATGAGTACTTTATATTTAACGATTCTTTTTCCGCTGATCGGCTTTGTTTTATTGGCGGCAGGTCGCGACAAACTTTCTGAAAATGTAGCCGCGATCATTGGTGTTGGTTCAGTCGGTTTATCTGCATTATTCGCGCTTTTGGCGGGACTCGCATTTACCAGCAGTGGTCAACCTGTTTTTGTTCAGCATTTATGGACATGGTTTAATGTCGGTGGTTTTGCGCCAGGCATTACACTGCATCTTGATGGTTTGTCCTTGCTCATGATGGGCATGATCACGGGTGTGGGTTTTTTAATTCATATCTTTGCATCATGGTACATGCGTGGCGAAGATGGTTATGCGCGTTTCTTCTCATATTTTAACCTGTTTGTTGCCAGCATGTTGGTGCTGGTTTTAGGCGATAACCTTGCGTTATTGTTCTTGGGTTGGGAAGGCGTTGGTCTGTGTTCTTATTTGTTGATTGGTTTTTATTATTCAAATCCAGCCAACGGATGGGCAGCCATCAAAGCATTTACCGTGACTCGTGTGGGTGACGTCTTCTTGCTGATTGCACTCTTCTTGCTTTACCAACAGTTTGGTACGCTCAATACACAGTACATTGTGGAAAATGCAGCGTCGGTGATGACACAGAGTTCATCGCTTTCGATCTGGACCGCATTGATGCTGTTCTTGGGTGCAGCGGGTAAATCAGCACAGATTCCACTACAAACGTGGTTGGCAGATGCGATGGCAGGTCCTACACCTGTTTCGGCATTGATCCACGCAGCAACTATGGTGACCGCAGGGGTATACCTCACTAGCCGTATGCATTCAGTGATTGAAATGGCACCTGCAGTGATGCAGTTTATTTCAATTACTGGTGCAGTAACGCTGCTCGTAGCAGGTTTTGCAGCACTGGTACAAACCGATATCAAACGTATCTTGGCTTACTCAACCATGAGTCAGCTCGGTTATATGTTTATGGCTGTGGGTGCAGAAGCGTACCAAGCAGGATTGTTCCATATGCTTGCACATGCATTCTTCAAAGCATTATTGTTCCTATCGTCTGGTGCTGTAATTCTGGCATGTCATCACGAACAAAACATTTTCAAAATGGGTGGGCTTCGTAAGAAGATTCCATTTGTGTTCTGGTGTTTCGTGATTGGTGGCGGTGCATTGGCTGCACTACCGATCGTAACGATTGGCTTCTTCTCAAAAGATGCAATTTTGGGTGCCGTATACGCACAGTCGAGCATTGCAAATCTTCCACTTTACTCAACGTTGTATTGGGTGGGTGTAGCAGGTGCATTCCTGACCTCAATTTATACCTTCCGCCTCATTTGGGTGGTGTTCTTTGGCGAAGAAAAAACCGAAGCACATGCTATTCATGGTGTGACCTACTGGGGACCATTGGCTATTTTGGCAGTGTTTTCAACAGGCGTAGGTTATTTCCTTCAAGGGCCGGTACTCAATATCTTGACGGCAGCAAAAATTCCAGCCTTTATGATTCCTGAATCAATGGAAGCTGCGGTATCACATGCTGAGCACTTGGCAAGTGGTGTTGCAATTGCAGGTCTGGTTGTTGGAATTGTATTGTTTGCCTTTGCTTACAATGCAGTGAAATCATTTGCTGCAACTGGTCTGGGTTTAGGTTTGGCGCATATTTGCCGCACGGCATTTGGTTTCGATGCACTTTATGACATCGTATTTGTTAAACCGTATTTACTCATCGCGAAAATTTTAGGTCGTGATCCGATTGATGGCTTGTGGCTCTTGCTTCCAGCGTTGGTACGTGGTGGTAACAGCTTCACCAGCTCACGTCAAACGGGTTCGTTGCGTGAATACGCATCAAGCATGTCACTCGGTGTAGTGGTGTTATTGATGATCCTGATTATTCTTCAGGTTGTGGGGAAATAAAATGGAAAACAATTTAATTTTACCCGCGCTGATTCTGATTCCGTTCATTGCTGGTTTTGTGTGTTGGTTGGTCGATAAACTCGACCAGCAACTTCCACGCTGGATTGCCTTGATTGGCATGTTAATCACTTTGGGATTGACCATCGCACTGTGGCAGCATGGTACTTATCATTACGAGCTCGGCGAAAAAACACCAACATGGTCATCTGAGTTTTATATTCCTTGGATTAAAACCCTCGGTATCAGCATTCATTTGGCAGTGGATGGTTTATCGCTGCTTATGGTGGGTTTAACCGCATTGCTGGGTGTTCTTGCAGTCGGTTGTTCTTGGGGTGAAATCCAGAAAAACGTTGGCTTTTTCCACCTGAACTTACTGTGGTCATTGGGCGGTGTGATCGGGGTGTTCCTAGCCATCGATATGTTCCTGTTCTTCTTCTTCTGGGAGATGATGCTGGTTCCAATCTATTTCTTGATTGCACTATGGGGACATAAAGGTTCGAATGGACGCTCGCGTGTATATGCAGCAACGAAATTCTTCCTGTATACCCAGATCTGCGGTTTGATCATGCTGATTGGTATTTTGGGTCTGGTGGTTTACGGTTACATGATGACCGGAATGATCGGATTTGATTACAACTACTTGCTTGCCGTGGCCAATAACCTACCAGCAGGTGTGGCATATGCATTTATGCTCTGCTTCTTTATTGGTTTTGCAGTCAAGCTGCCTGTTTTCCCGTTACATGGTTGGTTGCCAGATGCACATGCACAGGCACCTACGGCAGGTTCGGTTGACCTTGCAGGGATCTTGATTAAAACAGCGGCCTACGGTTTGCTTCGTTTTGTGATTCCGTTTTTTCCGGCAGCATCTGCACAGTTTGCAGATATTGCGATTATCTTTGGTTTGATCGGTATTTTCTACGGCGCTTGGTGTGCTTACCAGCAAACCGATATGAAGCGTTTATTGGCGTATACCTCAATTTCGCACATGGGCTTTGTACTGCTCGCGATTTATGCCGGAAACATTCTGACTTATCAAGGTTTGATGATCATGATGCTGGCACACGGTTTGTCGTCTGCTGCACTGTTCATTATGTGCGGTCAAATCTATGAGCGTCTGCACACTCGCGATATGCGCTTAATGGGTGGTATTCGCGGTCAGTTCCGTTACTTGCCATTTTTCTTAATGTTCTTTGTTGCGGCATTGGTTGGTATTCCGGGTCTAGGTAACTTTATTGGTGAATTCCTGATCTTGATGGGTTCATTCAACAAATATCCGACCTTTACCATTATTGCAGCTGTAAGTTTGGTGTTTGCGGGTCTATACGGTTTGATCTTGATTCACCGCGCATTGTTTGGTGAGCCGAATCCAGAACAAGCACAGCACTACAATAGCCCGCTTAAAGATTTATCTGCTCGCGAAGTAGGGATCTTGATGATTTGTGTGGTTGGTCTAGTCTGGTTGGGGATGTATCCGCAAACTTTCCTAGACATCTCGCATTCATCTATGCAGTGGTTAAGCAACAGTTATGTGCCTGTACAACAAGTCGTTGACGTTACTCAAGAGGCAGTAGCCCAACTTAGTAATGTGGAGATCCAATAAGCCATGAACTTCACAATGTCGTTTTCTCAGCTCATGCCTTTAGCTCCTGTCCTGATTGTGGTTCTCACTGCAGTGGTGGTGATGATTCTGATTTCGATCAAACGTAATCATAATCTCATCGCGACCACCTCAGTCGTAGGCTTAAATTTAACAGCGGCTTATATTCTTTTGACCATGTTTGGCGGACAATTTGTTCCGTCTAACATCATGGGCATGTTTATGGTTGATCCATTTACATTGCTCTATCAACTTTTGATTGTTGTTGCCTCATTGGCGTGCTGTACCTTGTCGCATGCGTATATTGAAAGCTACAAAGACAATCGTGAAGAGCTGTATTTATTGCTGCTTATTTCGGTGTCGGGTGCCATGCTCATGGTGGCGAGCGCGCATTATGCGTCGTTCTTTATCAGTCTTGAGTTAATGTCAATTCCGATGTACGGCTTGCTGGCCTACACCTATCAGCGTAGCCGTTCATTGGAGGCGGGTATCAAGTATTTGGTACTGTCTGCGACTGCATCTGCCATGTTATTGATGGGTATGGCTTACATTTATGCCTATACGGGTTCACTGGCATTTTACGATTCAGTACAAGCATTGTTTGAAGCGATCAAACAGCCAATGGTGATCTTGGGTCTTGGCCTGATCATTTTTGCTGTTGCATTCAAGCTGTCACTTGCCCCTTTTCACAAATGGACACCAGATGTCTATTCAGGTGCACCAGCACCATTGGTAACCTTCCTTGCGACGGCTGCCAAAGTAGCGACAGTGGGTCTGTTTGTTCGCTATATGCTGACTTCTGGCGCGATTCTAATCGACTCCATCGTGACGATCATTACCATTTTGGCGGTATTGTCGATTGTGATTGGTAACTTGCTGGCTGTACGTCAAGTAAACTTAAAACGTGTACTTGCATATTCTTCGATTGCACATTTTGGTTATTTGCTCATTGCTTTGGTAAGTATGACCTATGCAAGCTTAGGCAGTGTAACGGTTTATATCATTACTTATGTACTCACCACGATTGGTGCGTTCGGTGCAGTGGCATTGATGTCAAGCCCGTATAACAATATCGATGAAGCAGAGAGCTTGGCCGATTATCGTGGTTTGTTCTGGCGTCGTCCGGTATTGACTGCCACCTTAACCGTCATGATGCTGTCTTTGGCTGGTATTCCATTGACTGCTGGTTTTATCGGGAAGTTCTTGGTCGTTATGGCTGCCGTTACGACCCAGCATTGGTTCTTGGCTGCCATGATTATTGTAGGTAGTGGTATTGGTTTGTACTACTACTTACGTGTCATGATCGTCATGTATATGACACCGCCAGACGTTCCTCGTATCGATGCCGATAAGCACTGGGGGCAAAAAGTTGGTGGAATCATGGTGCTTGCTGCGGCTGCATTGGTGTTGATCATTGGTATCTATCCAGATCCAATCATCAAGCTGGCACTTGAGGGTGAAATTCTTTCACCATTGCACTTTGTGTTAGCAAATCATCAGTAATGATGGGTTTTTAACAAAAAGAGCCTCCATTTTTGGAGGCTTTTTTTATATTTCATGCTTAAAACCCACTATAATACCCGGAGTTTAGTGTAGTTTTAGGTGTCTCTCGTGCCCATTAAAGAAATCCGCCATCCTTTAATCCGTCATAAACTTGGTTTGTTGCGTCGTGCGGATATTAGTACTAAAAATTTTCGTGAATTAGCGCAAGAAGTCACGATGTTGCTGACCTATGAAGCAACACAGGACTTACTGTTGGTTGATCATGAAATTGATGGCTGGGCAGGTAAAGTTGCAACACAGCGTATTGCAGGCAAGAAAATCACCATCGTGCCAATTTTGCGTGCAGGCATTGGTATGCTCGATGGCGTACTCAATCTGATTCCAAGTGCCAAAGTGAGTGTATTAGGGCTAGAGCGTGATGAACAAACGCTTGAAGCACGTACCTATTACAAAAAACTGGTACCTGATGTTGCTAACCGTATTGCCATGATTATCGATCCGATGTTGGCGACCGGTAGCTCTTTGATTGCGGCGATTGATGTGCTTAAAGCCAGCGGTTGTAAAGATATCCGTGTGATGGTGTTGGTGGCCGCGCCTGAAGGAATTAAAAAGGTTCAGGACAAACATCCAGAAGTTGAGATTTATACCGCTTCAATTGATGACGGACTCAATGAACACGGCTACATTGTACCGGGCTTAGGCGATGCCGGAGATAAGATTTTTGGTAGCGTCCAAAAAGATTAATAAAAAAAGCCACGTTCTCGTGGCTTTTTTATTTCTTGATGATAAGAATGATTTAAATGTCATTGACTCGATTTTCACAAAAATTCATAAATGCCTTCAGCCCAGGCCCCTGATACTTTTGACGATGTACTAAAAGATGCAGCGGGCGGGTAAGCTCCCAAAATGGTGTTTTTAGAATCACCAACTGACCTTTTTCAATGAGCGGTTGTATTGCCAGTTTGGAAATACACGACATACCCAGACCACCGGCGACAATTTTTAAAATGGCTTCGTTATGTCCGAGTGTCAGACGAATATTAGCATCAGGTACATCTTGCAAGATCGCATTATCAAACACTTCACGCGTACCAGATCCTTCTTCGCGCAAAATCCACTCCACGTTTAAAAAGTCTTCTTGGGTGAGTGCACGATTGAGCTGAGCCAGCGGATGCTCTGGCGAGCAGCATACGGCAAGTTCGTCGTTGAGCCAGTGAATACACTGTAGCTGTGGTAAATGACACGAACCTTCAATCAGTGCCAGATCAAGCTGGAATTGATTGACGGCTTCAATCATTTGACGAGTATTGCCTACTTGTAGCTGCAAATGCGCTTGCGGATGGATCTGTAAAAAGTCTGCCATTAGATCGGGAATCAGGTAATCACTGATGGTCAGGGTCGCACCCAAACGCAGATCAATACTTTGTAATTCACCTTTGGCCGCTTGTTCAAATGCTTCACAGCGCCCTAAAATTTCAAGTGCTTGAGGCAATAAGAAGCGGCCAAGATCATTCAGCTGCAGGCGTTTGCCCAAACGATCAAACAATGGTGCGCCCAGGCCATCTTCCAGATCGGCCAGCGCCATACTGGCTGCACTTTGGGTGAGTCGGACTGCATCACTGGCCTTGGTGACCGTTCCCTCTTGAGCGACTGCCACAAAAACAGCCAACTGACGTAATGTCATGCGCATGGAATGAAGCCTTACTCTTTAAAAAGTATTAAAAAATTGACGTGTCATGCTAACATGAGCACACCATTTCGTGCCACGTTGAAATTATGTCAATTGAAAAATTTAGCGTAGAAAAAGTGTTGTCGGTACATCGTTGGACCCCAACCTTGTTTAGTTTTACCCTAACACGTCCTGCGCATTTTAAGTTCGCAGCAGGGCAGTTTGCACGAATTGGCTTAAAAGTAAAAGATGATCTGGTGGTGCGTGCTTATTCGATTGTGTCCTCGCCATACGATGAAACACTCGAGTTTTTTTCAATTGTAGTACCAGATGGCGCTTTTACCTCAAACTTGCAACATTTGCAGGTGGGTGACGAACTGTATCTAGAAAAAATCCCATATGGTTTTTTAACCTTGGCACGCTATCAACTGCCGCTGCCACAAGATTTATGGCTTTTGGCAACTGGAACAGGTTTAGCTCCATTTATTTCGATGTTGCAAGATTTTGCCACGTGGGAAAATTATCAGCAGATTTACTTGGTTTATAGCGTAAGAACGGCTTTTGAACTGGCGTACGTGAAGCGGATTGAAGAAATTGCCTCAAGTTTTGGCGAGGGACATAACGGCTTTAAATTTGTGCCAATCATCACCCGTGATCCACATGCTCAGCTACATGATCGACTGCCGATCCTGATTGAAAACGGTGAGCTAGAAGCTGCCGTCGGTCAGCAATTAAATGCTGCAAGCAGCCATGTGATGCTCTGCGGTAATCCACAAATGGTAGACGATACCAAAGGAGCCTTGAAGCGCCGTGGTTTGACCATGAACCGACGCGGAGAAGGGAATATTGCCGTGGAAAACTACTGGTAATCAGTGAAATACAGCATGCCATACATTAAGTATAGCGGTTTGCGCACTCAGTGCACAAACATATCCATAAACTCGCGCAGTTCGCTAATTGCACTGTCTAGATCGGTATTGATCCAGGTGGGTTCAAATACCCCGATATAATGCGCAAGACGTTCGTGAGGCACGATAAGACGAATCGGACATTCTTCTTCAAGCAGGCGCCATGGAATAATCGGTACTTCGTTGTCTAAAAAAGCGTTGACATTACGAATATCAATGATCATGGCATTGACGCAATCGGGAAACGGCATCACAGAAAATTCCTCGGTTCTGCGACGAAAATATTCCAGATCTCCCCATTTTATCGAAAAGCTCGGTTTGCTAAATTCAATTATACCAATAAGGTGTTCATCGCGCGTGTGATGCAATGTACACTGGTGGGTGACGTCAGTGTCAAGATCAAGCGTTACATTTTGCTGACGGTACGACATAACTGTTTAAACAAAAAAATCGATCGCATAGTATAGCCTATTTTTTAGTACAACGATGAAACAAAGAACACGTTGCTACAATGCTTTTTCACACAACGCTACATAAGTGCTTGTTATGATGGTAAAGGATATAAAAAATAAGAGGGTGAAAATATGAAACACGATTATAGCAAACCATCTTCACATGCTTCATCACCAGAAGAAACTGAACGTAAACGTAAGCTGCCTGTTTATATTCTTATAGTTGTGGGGATTTTCCTAGTGGCATTAATTGCCTATATGGTGGCTGATCATCAGCCAGATGCAGCAGATGCGCCGCCAGATCATCCAAATCCGAATGCGCAGCCTGCTACGCCGAATAATCCAACGCCAGATTCTAAGCAGTCATAGCGAATTCGTCATTATTCTGAGTAAGAGAGGCTCTTTTCATGATTGAACAAGAGCCTTTCTTGCAATGTTTTGCAGTGATTTTGTTGTAATTCTTATGAGAACAATTGAATAAAAAATGCACTCAAAATAAAGTGATAAATATCACAATATTTTTATAATCAGAGATATTTTGATGTTCACTCTATCGTTAAATCATAAATTGCTAAGCCAATAAAAGATAAAAAGAGGATACCTACAACATGAATAATTTCTTTGGAAATGAGCCGAATCGTGCTCATTATGATCTGATGTATTACTGGGACATTTTCCAACCGATTGTAGCAGCCGTTGTGGTGTTTATTATTGGTTGGATTTTGGCACTGGTGATCGCCGCTGGAGTTAAAAAATTACTCAGTGCCTTGGGCACCAACCATCGTTTGTCCTCTGCAACTGGAAAAACACCAGACTTCGAGCGCATCGTCTCAAAATTTGTGTTTTGGTTTGTACTGACGATTGCACTGATTGCTGCACTCAATGTCCTCAACATCTACAGCGTGAGTGGTCCGTTTAGTGCCATGATCACACAAGTGCTGGTATTTGTTCCTAACTTGATTGCTGCTGCGGTTGTGGCCTTGGTGGGTTGGATTATTGCACGTTTGGTTCGTGCTGGTTTTTCCAATGTACTTGCAAGAACGCAACTCGATGAAAAGCTCAGTTCTGAAGTGGGTGTGCGCCCGTTGAGTGAAAATATCGCCGACATTGTTTACTGGCTGATTTTGTTGCTCTTTTTACCAATCGTGCTGTCTATTCTTGGATTGACAGGGCTTTTGCTACCTGTACAAAACATGCTCAATGATGCCGTTGGCTATTTACCGAATATTTTCATTGCTGGTGTGATCGTATTTGTAGGTTACATCTTGGCAAAAATTGTACGCGGTATTGTCGAGGGACTGGTCAACAGTATCGGACTTCAGCAACAGGCACAGAAAATTGGTCTGTTTAAGCAAAGCAATTTGGGCCGTGTACTCGGGTCTTTTGTTTTCGCGCTGGTCATGATCACGGCGTTAATTGTAGCGTTTGAAGCCCTTGGAATTGAAACGATTTCTCAGCCTGCAACCTCAATGCTGAACGAAATCATGTATGCCATTCCAAACATCATTGCAGCAGGTTTAATCCTGATTATTGCGTATGTGGTGTCGCGTTTTATTGCCAATTTGGTACAGGATATTCTGGCGGGTACAGGTGTTGATGACATTCCGGCCAAGTTTGATTTACAGCGCTTCTTGGGTAGCACCAAAGTTTCACATGTAGTTGCTGTGCTGATTGTCTTTTTTACCATGTTGTTTGCCGTATCTGAAGCTGCAAACCGACTTGGATTTGAGCAGATCAGTAATCTGATCGCGATGTTCATTGCCTTTGGCGCAAATATCTTGCTTGGTGCCGTGATTTTGGTGATCGGTTTCTGGTTAGCCAATATTGTGGCCAATGTGGTACAGCGTGGCGAATACAACAGTTCGCGCTGGTTGGGTAATTTGGTTCGTGTATTGATTATGGGACTGGTTTTGGCCATGGGACTTCGTGCTATGGGCATTGCCGATTCAATTG
Source organism: Acinetobacter sp. 243_ASPC (assembly GCF_001054715.1). Lineage (NCBI taxonomy): Bacteria > Pseudomonadati > Pseudomonadota > Gammaproteobacteria > Moraxellales > Moraxellaceae > Acinetobacter > Acinetobacter sp. 243_ASPC. The sequence continues at coordinate 34,069 of NZ_JVOR01000020.1, forward strand.
TCAATCTGGCCTTTGGACTCACACTCGGTGCTGTAGCCGTCGCTTTTGCATTGGCTTTTGGTTTAGGTGGCCGTCAGCCTGCAGAACGTGTACTGACGGATTTAATCGATAAAGTCAAGGCAGAGGGTAATGATCCAAATCCTGTTGCACAAACCGCGCGTGAAAAGACCACTTTTGCATCGCCGGATGTGACGTCACATTCAGATCATAGCGTACCAACCAACTTTGAGGTGGATCCGAACAATACGCCACTGAACAATCCTTATGGTTCAAAAGGTGAGGGTGACGATATCTCTTTACCGGGACAATCCGACGACCAACCTAAATAAACTTTGATTTTTTCAATAAGATTAGCCACTCTAGTTTGGGTGGCTAATCTTTTATGTATTTTATTTCACTATCAAACGACAGGAGAATCGTATGCAAAAGCAACCAAATCGTTTTTTAGCGCCTATTGTGATTGCCGGTATTACGGTCGGATTTCTGGCGAGTGCCTATAAGTTTATTTTTTCTAAATCGAGTGCGTCAAAACAACCACGCCCGAATCAATCGTCTAATGAATCGATTGAAACCAAACCATCGACAACTTCCTCAGAAGATCAAACCTCAACTGAGCGCTAGACAAATTCTGCTGCCGCAACTGCAGAGGCCCAAGCCCACTGGAAGTTATAACCGCCCAAATGACCAGTAACGTCAAGCACTTCTCCAACAAAAAACAGGCCTGGCTCGCGTTTGCTTTGCATGGTTTTCGATGAAACTTCAGTGGTATCGACACCACCTAAAGTGACTTCCGCTGTTCGGTAGCCTTCGGTTCCAGATGGTTTGACAGCGAATGCATGCAACTGTTTGCAAATCTCTTCAAGCAAGGCATCACTGAGTTGTCCGATTGCGGTTTCAGCATGTGCTGGCCAGATTAATTGTTGTAGTTCCAGCACAATGCTTTTGGCGGCCAGTTCGCTCAGTAAGGTGCGTAACAAGACTTTCGGCTGTTGCTGTTTTTTCGCTTTGAAATACGCCAGTAACTCATGACTTGGAAAGAAATCGATTTGAAATGCTTCGCCACTGTTCCAGTAGTTAGAAAGCTGTAATGCGCTGGGCCCGCTTAATCCGCGATGTGTAAACAATAGCGCTTCATTAAAGCTATTTTGAGTGTTAGAGAGCGTCACATCCAGTGCATTACCACTTAAACGTGTTGTGACTTCTTTAAATTGATCTGAAAAGGTAAAGGGCACCAATCCTGCTCGAGTTGGATAAACGTGATGACCAAATTGCTTGGCAAGCTCGTATCCAAAGCCCGAACCGCCTAGTGTCGGAATCGAAAGCCCCCCAGAGGCCACCACTACAGACTCTGCCGTATAACTGGCGTGTGGGGTACGAACCTGAAAGCGACCATTTTCTTGCTTGGTTACAGCCTTGACTTCACTGTCGGTTTGAATCTCGACACCGCCCGCTTTCTCACACTCCGAAAGCAGCATATTTAAAATCTCTTTTGCACCTTTTAAGGTAAAGAGCTGTCCGTGTTTGCGTTCTTCGTAGGCAATGCCGTAATCACACACCAAGCCAATAAAATCCCAGTTGGTATAGCGGCTCAGTGCAGAAATGACAAAATGGGGATTATGAGAAATAAAATGCTCGGGTTCGACGTATAAGTTGGTAAAGTTACATTTGCCACCGCCCGACATCAGAATTTTTTTGCCGACTTTATTGGCTTTTTCAAGAATCAGCACCGAACGGCCACGCTTGGCCGCATGTGAGGCCAGCATCAGGCCCGATGCGCCTGCACCCAGAACGATCACATCATACTGAAACGACATTTGAAACTACCTAGCCAAAACAAAGGGGGCGATTATAAAAGATTCTGGCGCAGATGTCAGAACTAGATGCCTATGTTCGCTACTTTGCAGATAAACGCCCTTGTAGCCCCCCTGTGTGCAAGGCCAGTATGCGTATACCTTGAGCAAAGGCCTGTTGTTCAATCAGATCAAACAAGCCGTATAACATTTTGGCGGTATAAATCGGTTCGAGTGGAATCTGATAACGTTCTTCAAAACTCGCCATAAAGTTTAATAAACGTGGCGAGCTTTTGGCATATCCACCAAAACAATAATCATCTGTAATTTTCCAGTTGGTCTTTTGAGTCAACCCGCGAATCTGTTCAGATAAAAAAGTACCTTTTAATGCTGAAAACCCCAGCAGCTGCTGAGATTCAGCACTTGATTCAATTAATCCACTCAATGTACCGCCTGTTCCGACAGCGCAACAAATTAAATCGTACTGTTCTCGATCGAAGTTGCTTAATATTTCTTTACTGCCTTGAATTGCCAGTGCATTGGTGCCGCCTTCAGGCACAATATAGGTATTTGGATAGTGCTGCATCAAGGCCTGAATAAATTCCGGCTGATCCTTCTGACGATATTGCGCACGCGAGATAAACTCAAGCTGCATACCCAAAGCCTGTGCAGTGCTTAACGTAGGATTGAGTGGACGATCAGCAAGCTCTTCCCCCCGTATGATGCCGATACTCTGAAAATTAAAGTGATGCGCAGCGTAGGCTGTGGCGGCAATATGATTGGAAAATGCCCCGCCAAAGGTCAAAATACGCGCACAACCACGTTTCTGAGCTTCGATCAGATTGTACTTGAGCTTATAAAATTTGTTGCCCGAGATTTGTGGATGGATCAGATCAAGCCGTTTTACATCGAGCCGTACAGCAGCGGTGTCAATAAGCGTGTGATAGGGAATCTGTTGGGCCAAAGCATCAAACATAAATTAAAGTGAATTGGGGTGGACGGGTTGCCAGCGATAAAAGGCATGTGTGGCCAATGACAGCATCTCATGATCTTCAATGGTATCACCATAAGCATAAATCGCAGCATAAAGGCTTAAATCATAATTGTCCAAGATACGTTGCTTTTTGACTTCACGGCTACAGTCGCCGTTTTTATAAATTCCCGTAATCTTGCCATCGATGGCATCGACTTCACTGCAAAGCAGATCAAGGCCATATTGTGCACACCACGGTTTTAGATAGACATCCATAGATGCAGACACCACCACGACACGATCACCTTGTGCCAAATGCCACTGAATACGCTCTAATGCCTGTGGACGGATAATCTGTGGCAAATAGCTTTGGCTAAAGCTGAGTCCTTTTTGCTGAAGTTCGTTTGCATCAAGCCCTGCAAAGCCCAGCTTGAAAATTTTTGAGCGTAGTACCGTACCGCGAATCAAATTTAAGCGATAACCCAGAATGTAAGGAGCAAGTAAAAACTTTCCTTTTTTCATTCTGGATGCCGGAATGGTTTGAAAAATAAAAGGGGTATAAGAATCGGTCGAGGTAATGGTGCCGTCAAAATCAAAAAAAGCAATGTTATTCAAATCAGGCCTTTAGTTTTATTTTATTGTTGGGCAAGCGAGTTTAACCCAGAAATAGGGTGAAATCACCAACGTGGTTGATCCTCATGGTGTTGAGGTATCAACCGATGTAATGACCGACATGCCGGGGCGTAAACGGGCAAGGCCATCCTGATTCGGATCGATGGCAATCCTTACCGAAATGCGCTGAACCACTTTGGTAAAATTACCTGTGGCATTATCTGCTTTGAGTACACTAAACTCTGAGCCGGCAGCCGGTGAAATCTGTTCGACATGCCCCGTAAATTTTTGATGATCGAGTGCATCGACAGTAAAGGTTGCCTTTTGGCCAATCCGCATTTTCGCGATCTGTGTTTCTTTAAAGTTGGCAATTACCCAAGTTTGTTGTGGAATCAGATACAACAACTGAGAGCCTGCTGCAACATATTGTCCAACACGTGGCGTGACTTCACCTAACTGACCATTCATTGGTGCGCTAATGATGCTATAGTTTTGAGTGGTTTTGGCTTGATCTAGCTGTGCCTGAGCATTGGTGACTTGAGCCTGTAAACCCACTTGGGCCACTTGTGCTGTTTTTAATGCTTCTTCGGCGACTTTGACGTTGGCTTGTGCTTTTTTGAGTGCAGCTAGATCATTCTTTGCAGTTGCCGCAACTTGATCGCGTTCAGAGCGTGAGACTGCGCCGCTGTCGCCAAGTTGTTGATAGCGTTTTAACTGATCGACAGACAATTGATACTGGGCCTGAGCCTGATCGACCTGAGCCTGAGCTGCCACAATATCGGCCTGCCGCTGGGCAATGGTTTGAGTCTGGTTGGCCAGATTGTTTTGTGCCTGCTCGACAGCCGATTGTGCCTGTGTCACTTTTTGGGCGTACGTGGTCGCATCGATACAAATCAGGGGCTGACCTTTTTTGACCGTATCAAAATCTTTAACCAATACCGTTTTAATGTAGCCATTGATTTGAGAAGACAATACGGTGGTTTTACCCTTCACATAACTGTTATCGGTCTGTTGTAAAGCGGTTTGAAACGGCCCGATTTGCCATGCCCACATGATCAAACCAATCCCAACCAGTAAAACGAAAAACATGAGAATCAAAGTCGATTTTTTGGTTGGAATCAGCTTTCCTACGCTGGGGACTTGTTTCAGCGGAGAAGGCGAAGCCCCCGAATTCTGTTCGGCATTAGCGGGCGGTGGATGAGACTCGCCCGATGCAGATGAATCAGATGAATTTGGTTTTTGCTCGTCACTCATAAATAGTCTCGGAATTCAAAATGAAGATGAACGTTGAGCCGCGATTCGCTCTCGGTAAGCCAAGTATTTGCCCCATAAAATATTACACACGCCCCATAAAAACAGCACAATAGCCACAATACTATTAAAATTAATCACATCATTGTAAGCACGCACCTGCGCTTCACGATTTGCGGTTTGTGACAGCGTTTTGACGGCCTGAAGCTGATCAAGCGTTGGGTCGGTAATCGAGGGGGTAAATTTAGCCTGATACTGACTCAGGCGCTGTGCCACAATGGGATCGGTTTGTGTCAGATTTCGATTAATGTCCATCTGATAAATTTGTGTCTGATGCTTTTGATAGGTGTTATAAAATGAAGATCCAACCAATCCCCCAAAATTTTGTGTCGCTGAAAACAGCACAATAAACGTGACTACATGGCTCGGGCCTTCTTTTAAGGCGCGCCCAAAGCCAACCAGCAGCAACGGCCCGATAAATAAGCCATTGGCAAAGGCAATTAGAAACTGACTGTGAAAAAAGTTTTGGGGGCGAATATCGCTGGTAAGATGTGCATCGAGTTTGCTGGCAACCAAAATCAAAAATGAAGCCAAAACCAGATGCAAAATCGTACGTTCTCTGGAAAATGTCACTGCACTAAATACAACACCTGCCAACATTCCGAAAAAGATAATCGTGTACAGGCCCACAAATTGATCTGGACCCATTCCGACAGTTTTCAAAAAGTTGACTGCTGCATAACTTTGTTCTGAGAGTAAAAAACGCAGTGCAAAAGCACCAAAAATAAAACGTAAAACACCCGCTGTGCCCAGCCAGCGAGTCATTAATAATGGGTTGGTACGATGATGCTCGTAATAAAAACCTAGTACCAGCAGTATAAAACCACTCATAAGTACATAGGCCAGCCAAGGCGAATCAAACCACCACAACAAAGGCCCTTGGGTGAGAACAGCGCAAAGACAGGCAAATCCGGGCGCAAGCAGTAAAAAAGTATAAATGTCTTGGCGTTCAAATACGGCTATTCGCAAACTACGCGGTAATTTAAGCGACACCACCATGGCATAACAGCACACAGCCAGTCCAAGTTCAAAGGTATAAAGCACCGTCCAGTTGTTTACTGTCACCAAAGCGGGTGAAATAATCCACGCCAGTGGTACGCCAAGTTGCCCAAAGCCAAATCCGATATATAAGCCTTTGAGCCGATGTGCATTACTAAAGCCTTGCATGATGTAATACATGCCAAGCGAACTTAGCGGCGCTGCCACCATCCCGCTAATAAAACGCACAAAAATAGCCATGTGATAGTTCTGCACAAAAATATGCAAAATCATCACAGCTATAAACGCCAACAAACCGATTTCGGTAAACAGTCTCAGCCCATATTGTTGTCTGGCTTTAAACAAGATGAGATTGGAGCTGACATTGGCCATCACATAGGCCGCTGGTAGCCATGCCGATTCGACAGGTGTCAGGCCATATTCACCTTGTAGCTGTGGTAAGTTGGCAGTGATAAAACCATTACTCAAGCCTGCGGTCAGCGCAATAAACGTCCCGATAATAAAATACAAATACCGTTTATGTGTAGGATGCGCAATTGAGGGCGGTGAACCAGGAATGACCGGGCGTTCTTCATCGGTCCAGTCCGGTGGCGTTTCGAGGTAACGTGGTGTCTCAGCCATGTTGCACCTCGTGTTTGACAATGATGCCATTGAGCAATAATTCGATTACACGGCTGGCCAAACGAACTTGTTCGCTTTGATCGTGTCCGCGAAAACAAGAAGATAGCATGGTAATAATGCTGCGATAATCTTCAAAACTAAAATCTGATCGGCATAACTGCTGTGCAACCGCACGATCAATTAGGGGCTGGATAATCATTTTGTGTTGGGTAATCAGCTGTTGTAATGTGGGGTCGGAATAGTCCAGTACTCTCCAGTATTCCATCAGCACAGACAATTGATTAAGGTGAAATACATGACTTTGAATGAGCAAAATCAAACCATCGGGTGATTCATAATAGGGTTTGGCTCGATGTTCAAGTGCCTGCAAGGCCTGTTCCAACAAGGCATAAATCAGCGCCTTGCGGTCTGCAAAATTTCGGTAAAACGTAGCGCGTCCGACATGAGCATGATCGATGATGACCTGCAACGGCACCATCATGCCATGCAGTTTAAACATCTCGATTGCGGCCTCGAGCAAATCTTCGCGATTTTGAGCGGCGCGTTTCACGTGTTTACTCATGGCACGACCAACGAAAGGGGATGAAACTATTTTACGGACATTTTTGTCCGTACTAACAGCATTTGTTTGAATAAGTTTTGTAATAATTGATTACTTTTAGTTATTTATAATCAAATAATTCATGATTATTTATTTTGTTTCAATCCCAGTATAGTCAGGTTATCTCTTAATGAAGCGTAAAGAAATGATCACAAGACATGACATAAATCAGCAGCAATATCAAAATAAATCAAATGCTTATTTAAGTAGTGTAGTACATGCACAAGGTGATGAGTTTAAAAAAATGCAAGCATTGATCCAGCAGAATAGATTGAAAACTGTTTTGGATTTGGGCTGTGGCGGCGGGCATGTTACTTATCAGCTTGCACCCTATGTCGATGAAATAACGGCCTATGATTTAAGCGATGAAATGGTCACAACCGTGCTTCATGAGGCACAACAACGTCAGTTATTTCAGGTAAATGGACAGCAAGGGCCGGCAGAAAAGCTTCCGTTTGAATCAGAGCGTTTTGATGTGGTGGTCAGTCGCTATTCGGCACATCACTGGCAAAGTGTACCTCAGGCCTTAAATGAAGTTTGGCGAGTACTTAAACCCCATGGCAAAGCAGTATTCGTTGATATTTTAGGCCATGCATCGCCTTTACTCGATACATTTTTTCAAAGCATGGAAACCTTGCGAGATCCGAGTCATGTACGAAATTACAGCTTAGGCGAGTGGATAAATTTTGCCGAAAATGCCGGATTTGCTATTGAGACTCTAGATCAACAACAGCTTCCACTTGAGTTCAGAAGCTGGGTAGAACGTATGCAAACGCCTCTACATGCAGTTGAATCGCTTCGCTATTTACAGCAGCACACCACAGACCAAATCAAAAATTACTATCAAATACAAAATGATGGTTCTTTTGTCAGCCCTGTGGTGTATTTGGTACTCAGCAAAATCAAATAAATCTGCTAAAATACGCGCCTGATTTTTATAGAGTCTCCGGTCTTGGATAGCTTAATACCACTTTTTTCGATTGCTGCTGCATTGATGTTGGGTGCCATGAGTCCTGGCCCGAGCTTTATTTATGTAGCTCAGAACTCAATTGCAAAATCGCGTAAGCATGGATTATTTACGGCCTTGGGCACGGGGACGGGCGCAGCAATTTTTGGATTTTTGGCCGTGATTGGCCTACAGGCGGTTTTGCTGGCAGTTCCATCTGCCTATCTGGTATTGAAAATCGGGGGCGGGTTATATCTACTTTGGATGGCATACAAAATTTTAAAGCATGCCAAACAGCCAATGGATACACAAAGTGCTGTAGTCTCTAAAATGACCTATTCAAGTGCCTATCGTTATGGTTTATTAACGCAGTTAAGTAATCCAAAAATTGCGGTGGTGCTGGCCAGTGTTTTTACTGCTTTATTGCCAAAAGACATCCCTAGTTATTATTACGTTGCTTTGCCAGTGATTTGTTTTGTCATCGATGCCGGCTGGTATTCTCTGGTTGCATTGTTATTGTCTTCGGAAAAACCACGTACACTATACATCAAGGCCAAAACCCTGATCGACCGTGTGACTGGCGGTATTGTGACCCTACTCGGGCTCAAAATGTTGTTCTCAAGCCGCTAATAAGTTTAAATTTTTATGAGATCAAGCGCGATAGATTCGCGCTTTTTTTGTATCAATTACGATTCAAAAATATGTTGGTTATAAATTGAAATAGATAAAACATTCCACTTTGTTTTAAACATGCTAATCTGAATAAAATAACAAAAACAATGGAGGATATAATGGAAAAATTATCCGCTGTCGTTGTAGGTGCTGTGCTGCTCCTTGGACTCACAGCCTGTAATATGAAAGACAATATGCGCCCACCAAAAGCTGAGCGTGCCATGAGCATAGCGGGTATGCCCGTCTATGAAAAAGACTACAAACTATCTCAAGAACTTGCTCTCAATCAAAGCGCTGTGCAACGTGAATAAGACTATCGGGCTTTCAGTTATGCAGGATTGAAAGCCTTTTTAACATTAAACTGATCAATTGTGAAAGCAGCATAAGTTTAAACTTATGGTGACTTCTGACCAGTTAATATTGGCGACTTAAACGCACATATACCATGCTATCCAGTTTTTGCTCATTGACTCAAGTTTTATACGTCGAAAGCAAAATACTGGTTTCGCTGTTGTAAATTCCTGAAATATTTCGAATTCTTTCCAGCGCTTTATCAAAGCTTTCCAGTGAATCAGATTTTAATTCGACCAAAAGATCCCATTTACCATTGGTGGTGTGCAGGCGCTCAACCGCTGTTTCTAGGCGTAATTCACGAATCACCGACTGTGCCTTGGTGCCTTCCACCATGATATTGGCCCACGCCCGAATAATATTATTTTCAACATCTGGACGAAAACGCACCGTATAGCCCGCAATAATTCCGGTGGTTTCCATGTATTCAATTCGCTTTTGTACCGTAGCTCTCGAGACGCGTGTTTTGGCCGCCAGTTCGGTAATCGACATTCGGGCATTGTCTTTAAGTAAGCCTAAAATCATTTGGTCAAGATTATTCATTTTGCTACTGACTATAATCAATTTGATAAAAAATAATTCATTTTAGTCATTAAGACAAATTTTCTGTGTCAATTTGATTGTGAATAATAGTGCATACACAAAACGCCAGATCATCTGAGACGCAGTCAAAAGCTGTATAGATGATTTAAAGAGGCGTGGCTACGTATCTTCGATGACCTAGATGACGATACGTGAGCCAACAGGAACAAAGTCAATTAAGGAAACCGTAATGTCTTTATCATATGCAGATCAAACCAATGGTGCATGGCAAACCTATCTCACGCAAATCGATCGCGTGGCACCATATTTGGATGCGGATTTAAGCAATTTTGTTAACACCTTAAAAAGTCCAAAGCGGACTTTGATTGTCGATGTTCCAATTGTGATGGATGACGGCTCGATTCGCCATTTTGAAGGATATCGTGTTCAACACAACTTATCGCGTGGGCCGGGTAAAGGCGGGATTCGTTATCATCAAGATGTCGAACTGAATGAGGTCATGGCGCTTTCTGCGTGGATGACCATTAAAACTGCGGTGGTGAATTTGCCTTTTGGTGGTGCCAAAGGTGGCATTCGAGTCAACCCGAAAGAGCTGTCACCACGTGAGCTTGAACGCCTGACACGCCGTTTTACCAGTGAAATTAGTCCAATTATTGGGCCTCAAATTGATATTCCTGCACCGGATGTCGGCACCAATGCCGACATTATGGGCTGGATGATGGACACCTATTCGAGCATCAAAGGTCATACCGTAACCGGTGTGGTGACAGGCAAGCCGGTGCATTTAGGGGGATCACTGGGTCGTGTCCGTGCGACAGGACGTGGTGTGTTTATTACCGGAATGCAGGTTGCTGAGCGAATTCAATTGCCAATTGCAGGCAGTAAGGTTGCGGTGCAGGGCTTTGGTAATGTTGGCAATGAAGCCGCATATTTATTTAGCCATGCACAGGCCAAAATTGTGTGTGTACAAGACCATACGGGCACCATTTACAATGCCGAAGGTTTAAACGTGAAAGAGTTACAGAAGCATGTGACTGAACACGGCGGCGTAATGGGGTTTGCCGGCGCGACTGTAATTGATGACGAAACTTTCTGGACAGTGGATATGGATATTCTGATTCCTGCCGCATTAGAAGGTCAGATTACAGTAGAGCGTGCAGAGCAGCTCAAAGCCAAACTGGTGCTTGAAGGTGCTAATGGCCCAACATATCCAGAAGCAGATGATGTATTTGTTCGCCGTGGGATCACCGTGGTACCCGATGTTATCTGTAATGCTGGCGGTGTGACCGTGAGTTATTTCGAATGGGTACAAGACTTGTCGAGCTACTTCTGGAGTGAAGACGAAATTAATCAGCGTCTGGACAAGCTCATGATTCAGGCCACAGCCGATGTTTGGAATACTGCTACTCAAAAAGGGTGCAGCCTGCGTACAGCAGCTTATATTTTGGCCTGCGAGCGTATTTTAAAAGCACGTAAGGAACGTGGCATTTTCCCAGGCTAAATAGCGCAATACATCGTGATGACTCGGGGCTTGAGCATCAGGCCAAGCCCGACTAAAAAACAGGAAGTGAACATAATGAGTAATCTCGCAATCACCCGTAGTAATTTTAATGACTGGATGGTACCAGTATTTGCCCCTGCAAATTTCATTTTGGTCCGTGGTGAAGGCTCGCGTCTTTGGGATCAAAACGAAAAAGAATATATCGATTTTGCAGGTGGTATTGCGGTTAATGCACTGGGGCATGCGCATCCTGTTGCGGTGAACGCACTGACCGAACAGGCTCAAAAACTTTGGCATGTGGGCAACGGTTATACCAACGAACCAGTGCTAAATTTGGCACGTCAATTGGTCGAAAGTACCTTTGCCGATAAGGTCTTCTTTTGTAACTCAGGTGCAGAGGCCAACGAAGCGGCACTAAAGCTGGCACGTAAAGTCGGCATGATGAGCGGTCAGGCGCATAAAAACCAGATTGTGGCTTTTAAAAATGCCTTTCATGGTCGTACATTATTTACCGTGACCGCAGGCGGTCAGCCAAAATATTCGCAAGATTTCGCGCCACTTCCAGAAGGTATTCAGCACACAGCTTTTAATGACTTAGACGCTGTCAAAGCGCTGATTAATGAACATACCTGTGCGGTGATTGTTGAACCTATCCAAGGTGAAGGCGGTGTAGTGCCAGCAACACGTGAATTTTTGCAGGGGCTACGTGAGCTATGCGATCAGTTTGGCGCGGTCTTGATTTTTGATGAAGTACAAACTGGTGTTGGGCGTACTGGCTCGCTTTATGCCTACATGAATACAGGTGTTACGCCTGATATTCTGACCACGGCAAAAGCATTGGGAGGTGGATTCCCAATTGGTGCGATGCTCACCACCGATCATTTTGCCAATATGTTTGTGGTCGGTGATCATGGCACGACCTATGGCGGTAATCCTTTGGGCGCTGCAGTGGCCAGTGCAGTCTATGGGTTTGTCAACACGCCTGAGGTACTGCAAGGCGTCAAAGACCGTCATCAACATTTTGTTGCTGGGCTTAACACCATCAATGAAAAGTTGGGTCTGTTCAAACAGATCCGTGGTGAAGGTCTGCTTTTAGGCTGTGTACTCAAAGACGAATATGCAGGCAAAGCCAAAAATATCGTGACCTTAGCGGGCGAAGAAGGTCTGTTGGCTTTGGTGGCGGGTATGGACGTGGTTCGATTTGCGCCGTCGCTGATTATTCCATTTGAAGATATCGATGAAGGTTTAAATCGTTTTGCACGCGCATTAGCTCGTCTTTAAGTCAAAAGCGAATCTGATCATGATGATTGTGAGACATGCTGCACACCGAGACTTAGATGATATTTTTCGGTTGGCAGGGCGGGCAGGAGAGTCAGGTATTGGCCTGACCTCACTGCCACAAAATAAAGAAATTCTGGCGGCTCGCATTGACCGTACTACGCGGACACTCGATGGTTTAGCTGAAGCCTACGAGGCCAGCTATTTATTTGTACTTGAAGATACTGCGCTTGGAAAAATTGTTGGGGTAAGCGCAATTGAGGTCGCGGTTGGCCTCAATGAGCCGTTTTATAATTTTCGCGTTGCCAAACAGGTACATGCTTCAAAAGAGCTTAATGTATATACCGCGCTCGACACGTTGTTTATGAGCAATGATTACACTGGCTGTAGTGAGCTGTGTACCTTATTTCTCGATCCAGATTATCGTAAAAACCAAAATGGCAAATTTCTTTCCAAGGTTCGGTTCTTATTTATTGCCGCATTTCGCTCACTGTTTAAAGAAAAACTGATTGCAGAGATGCGCGGTTATTCCGATCAAAATGGACATTCCCCGTTTTGGGATGCCTTGGGATCGCATTTTTTTCATATGGATTTTGCCACAGCAGACTATTTAAGTGGCGTAGGGCAAAAAGTCTTTATTGCCGAGTTGATGCCACGCTTTCCGGTTTATGTGGCGTTGTTACCCGAAGCAGCACGTCATGTGATTGCTCAGGTGCATCCGCATACCTTACCCGCAGCAAAGGTATTGATGACCGAAGGTCTACAGTATCAAGGTTATGTTGATATTTTTGATGCAGGGCCAACGCTTGAAGCGAATACTTCAGATTTACGTGCAGTGAAAGACAGCCGTTACGTAAACGTTGTGATTTCAGATCACGTTTCGGTTTCAGAGCGATGCTATTTGGTCGCCAACGACGATTATCACCATTATCGGGTTTTACTGCTTAAGGTCGCACTAACCGATGAGCACAGTATTTGTCTGACCCCAGAACAGGCAGCAGCTCTTCACGTGACCGAGCAGGATCAGGTTCGTGTTTTAGCATTAGATCAAATGGAGAATCAACAATGACAACAGGCGCACTTGCCATCAATGGAACATGGCGACAAGGATCTGGTGCAGTGATGACCAAAACTGACCCGATCAGTAACGAGTTAATCTGGCGCGGATATGAAGCAACTGCCCAAGAGGTTGAAACAGCATGTCTGGCGGCACGTGAGGCCTTTCCAGCATGGGCACGTTTAGGTCTAGAAGCCCGCATTGAAATAATTGAGCGTTTTGCAGCATTACTTGAGCAAAATAAACAGCATCTGGCAGAGGTGATCAGCCGTGAGACCAGTAAACCGCGCTGGGAAACGCTCACCGAAGTCCAGTCGATGATTGCAAAAGTGGCTATTTCAGTTCGTGCGTATCATCAGCGTACCGGATTTACCCAAACTGAAATGCCGGACGGTGTTGCATCGTTACGCCATAAGCCACATGGTGTTTTGGCAGTATTTGGTCCCTATAATTTTCCGGGCCATTTACCCAATGGGCATATTGTTCCGGCTTTGATTGCAGGTAACACTCTTGTATTTAAGCCAAGTGAACTCACACCTTGGACTGCCGAAGAGACGGTTAAGCTTTGGTACGAAGCGGGTTTGCCTCAGGGCGTACTTAATTTGGTGCAAGGCGGACGAAGCACGGGTGAGGCGCTTGCCGCAGCAACGCAAATTGATGGGCTGTTATTTACCGGTAGTGCATCAACAGGCTATCAGCTACATAAGCAACTGGCAGGCGCACCTGAAAAAATTCTGGCGCTTGAGATGGGCGGCAATAATGCCTTGATTATTGATGACGCTGTCGATCTGGATGCCGTCGTCAATCTGGCGATTCAGTCTGCATTTGTTTCTGCTGGGCAACGTTGCACCTGTGCGCGCCGTATTTTGGTCAAATCTGGACCACAAGGCGATGCCTTTATTGTCAGATTTGTGCAGGTGGCCAAGCAGTTGGTGATTGGGCCGTGGGATGCACAGCCACAACCGTTTATGGGTGGCGTGATTTCATCTGCCGCTGCCGACATGATGCTCAGAGCGCAAGCCAAGCTGATTGCGCTAGGTGCCAAGCCACTGCTTGAAATGACCCGACCAGATGAACACAGTTCGCTATTAACGGCGGGTATTTTAGATGTCACGCAGGTTTCAGATATACCAGATGAAGAATATTTTGGCCCGCTCACCTGTATTTATCGTTATGAGCAGTTTGATGAGGCCTTGAGTCTTGTCAATGCCACACGATTTGGCTTGGCTGTAGGTTTGGTTTCACCTTCTCGCGAACTGTTTGAGCGCGTACTGATTGAAGCGCGGGCCGGTATTGTGAACTGGAATAAGCCGTTAACGGGCGCTTCAAGTGCAGCACCGTTTGGTGGTGTGGGGGCTTCGGGCAACCATCGTGCCAGCGCATTTTATGCGGCGGATTATAGTGCATGGCCAATGGCATCGCTAGAAAGTGAACAGCTCACATTACCAGAGAAATTATCACCGGGCATTGTGCTCTAGTACGGACTGCATAACACCTAAAAGGAAGAAAACATGTCGGGTTATGAAATTAATTTTGATGGATTGGTGGGCCCAACCCATCATTATGCAGGATTGTCATTTGGCAATGTCGCATCAACCAACAACCGCAACAATCTGTCTAATCCGAAGCTGGCGGCGCAGCAAGGCTTACTCAAAATGAAAGCCTTGGCCGACTTGGGCCTTAAGCAAGGTGTATTTGCGCCCCAAGAACGCCCGCATGTGCCTACGCTTCGCCGATTAGGCTTTAGTGGAAGCGATAGCGACGTCATTGCAGCAGCAATGCGCGCCGCACCAGCGTTATTGTCTGCGCTCAGCTCGGCCTCTTCGATGTGGACAGCCAACTCATGTACCGTTTCGCCATCGGCCGACAGTGCAGATGGACGTGTACATTTTACCGCCGCAAACCTAAATAATAAGTTCCATCGTTCAATTGAGCACCAGACAACCACCCGAATCCTACAAGCCATGTTCAATCATGATGTATATTTCGCGCATCATGAAGCATTACCTGAAGCGGCCTTGTTTGGTGATGAGGGTGCTGCCAACCATAATCGTTTGGGCGGTGCCTATGATCAGGCAGGTATTCAGGTATTTGTATACGGTCAGCAGCAACTCGGCGGTACCGTTGCACCCAAAAAGTTTCCGGCACGTCAAACCCGTGAAGCTAGCGAAGCAATTGCACGCCTACATGGTTTGCATGCCGACCGGACAATGTTTGTACAGCAAAATCCTGAGGTGATCGATCAGGGAGTATTCCATAACGATGTGATCGCTGTGAGTAATCAGCAGGTGCTGTTTCATCATCAGCAGGCGTTTTTAAATCAGTCACAGGCGCTTGCAGAAATTCATGAAAAGATGGCTGCTATTGGGCAAGACTTTGTTGCGATTGAAGTACCTGAGCAACGTGTATCGGTCCAAGATGCGGTCTCGACCTATCTGTTTAACAGCCAGATTTTAACCCGTCCAGATGGTGCAATGACACTGGTGGTGCCAGAGGAGTCGCGTCAAAATGCGTCGGTGTGGGCTTATCTGACAGATTTGCTGCAAATGGGAACACCAATCGATCAAATCAAAGTCTTTGATTTGAGAGAAAGCATGCGTAATGGCGGTGGACCTGCGTGTTTGCGTTTGCGCGTGGCGCTAAATGATGCCGAATTGGCAGCGGTTAATCCGAACATCATGATGAATGACGCATTGTTTAGCACGTTAAATCAGTGGGTTGAGCGTCATTATCGGGATCGACTGGCGCAGGATGATCTGGCCGATCCACAGCTATTAATCGAGAGCAGAACGGCTTTAGACGAGCTGACTCAAATTTTAGGATTAGGTTCGGTGTATCACTTCCAGCGCTAACACACGGCAACGACAGACTTTAAAGGATGAAAGCATATGGTTGATCTATTGGCATTGACACTCACGCAACGTGAGCCTGAACAAGACACGGGTGAAACAGCAAAATTTTACTGGCAGTGGCTAGGCGAGGGGATGTTGCAGTGCACGCCTGTTACGGGTTATGAAAAAACCATTTTGCTTTCTGCCGGGATTCATGGCAATGAAACGGCCCCAATTGAATTGATCGACAACATTCTCAAAGATTTATTTGCTGCAAAACTGATGCTCAAGCATCGGGTGCTGTTTGTCTTGGGGAACCCGGAGGCGATCCGTCAAGGCGTACGTTATCTTGAAAATGATATGAACCGGATGTTTTGTGGCGCTCATGAGGCACTTACAGCAGATGTAGAAACTCGCCGTGCAGCTGAGCTTGAACATATCACATCGCATTTTTTTCACACTTCAGATGTGCAGGCCAAGGCTTATCATTACGATTTGCACACTGCCATCCGTGCCTCGCGATTGCCTCTCTTTGCTTTGTTTCCATATCAAAGCCATCCCTATGATGCAGCATTGCTTGCACAGTTGGATGCAGCCGATCTGGATGCGCTGGTTTATCACAACAGTTTTGGCAAAACCTTTACCCAATTTACTGCAACGCATTTTCAAGCAGCCAGTACCACGCTCGAACTGGGTAAAGCCAAAGCGTTTGGACACAATGATTTATCTGAGTTTGATCCAATTGATCAAGTGCTGCGTGCCATTTTAAGCGACACGGTTTTACCTGTGCGACATAAGCCTGCAATACGCGAATTTAAGGTGATGAGTTCGATCATCAAACACAGTGATGATTTTCAGCTTCAACTTGCGGCAGATGCACCCAACTTTTCGACTTTTCAAAAGGGCGATGTGCTGGCGATACAATCAGGCGAAAATCAAATCGTTGACCACGAGCAGGTCTGGATTTTATTTCCAAACCCTCAGGTAAAAAAGGGCTTACGTGCCGGACTGGTGTTAGAGGAAACCACACAGCACAAAAAATAGCTCGTCAGAGGCCAATCAGTCAGGAATAGACATTCATGGAGTATGAAGATGGAGATTCATTAAACGGACGTTGAGACCCAGAACGTGGATGAAATACCCGGTGGGCGATATATACAGCAAGGACATGTTGTCAAAAAAATAGTTGGAGTGAATGTGGATGAGTAATGACAATGAAAAGACATTGCAGGCAGGCGGATTCCTGAACGAGCAATCAGGCTATCAAGATCGAAGTAGCGCACAAACCAGTGCGATCGCCCGAGATCACGATACAGGAAAGCCCTTAAAGCGTGCTATGACCAAACGTCATCTGGTCATGATTTCATTGGGTGGTGCCATTGGAACGGGGCTTTTTTTAGGTTCGGGCGATGTGATTTCACAGGCAGGGCCGGTGGGAGCTATTTTATCGTATTTGCTCGGTGGCGTGATTGCCTACATGGTCATGCTCTGTTTGGGGGAGCTTGCGGTGCATATGCCGGTGTCGGGTTCGTTTGGTGAATATGCCAGAACGTACATTGGCCCGGGAACAGGCTACATGATTACATGGCTTTACTGGCTGACATGGACCGCCACACTGGGAACCGAATTTACTGCGGCGGCTTTACTGATGCAGGAGTGGTTTCCTTCAGTTTCAATGTGGACATGGACCCTGATTTTTGCAGGGTCGATCTTTACACTGAATGTCAGCTCTACTCGATTGTTTGCAGAATCGGAATTTTGGCTCTCCTTGGTAAAGGTGCTCACCATTATCTGCTTTATTGGTTTAGGACTTGCCGCCATTTTTGGGGTGATTTCTTATCATGGGCATGAATCTGCGCCGCTATTTAGTAAATTAACCGAACATGGCTGGTTTCCTAATGGTGTTTTCCCCATCTTTGCCACAATGCTCATTGTCAATTTTGCCTTTTCGGGCACCGAATTGATTGGTGTGGCAGCAGGTGAGGCTGAAAATCCAGCTCAAACCGTACCTAAAGCCATCAATGCGGCGATTTGGCGGTTATTAATTTTCTTTGTCGGCACAATTATTGTGATTTGTGCATTGCTACCGTATGAAATGGCGGGGCTGAATTCAAATAGTGTCAGCAACAGTCCGTTTGTGACGGTATTTAACTACATCGGCATCCCTTATGCCGAAGATATTATTCGTTTTGTGATTATTACGGCTTTGCTTTCGGCAGCCAATTCTGGTTTGTTTGCGGCATCTCGTATGATGTGGTCATTGTCGGCCAAAAATCAGCTTCCTAAAGTTTTCAAAAAGCTCACTGCTTCAGGTACACCGATTGTAGCGATTACGGTCACTATGTTTGGTGCCATTCCGGGTCTGCTTTCTGAACATTTTGCACCCGAAACCATTTTTAAAAATCTGCTAGGCGTGGCGGCATTTACCATGGTGGTGGTGTGGATTTCAATTTGTGTGTGCCAGTTTAACTTTCGTAGACAATGGATCAAATCTGGTAAAACCGCTAAAGATCTAAAATTTGCGGCGCCGCTCTTCCCACTTACGCCGATATTGGGCGGGGTGTTTTGTACCATTACTTGTATCAGTATGGTGGCCGATCCTTCAATGCAAGTTGGATTTGTGTGCTGTATCTTGTTTATTGCGGCTTGCTATGCCAGTTACTTCTTTTTTTATAAAGAAAAAACATCAATGTAATTCAAAAAGCTGCCTGCATTTATGGCGTCAGTTGTAAATGTCACTCCAAACAAAAGCCAGTCTAGGAATAGACTGGCTTGTGAACGGATCTTGATTCAGAATTATGAAGAATGAGGTGCAGTAGCAGTGGTTTTGCCGAGTTCATCCGAGGCTGTTTTTTTACCGAAATGCAAGTGATTAAAAAAGAGATTAAGTAATACCGCAGCCAAACACGTGATACTGATACCAGAGTGAAATAAGGTTTGAATTGCGTTTGGCATGGCATGGAAAAATTCAGGACTGATGAGTGGAATGAGGCCAGCACCGAGTGATACAGCCACGATAATCATATTGGATTGAACCTGATAATCGACTTTAGACAGTGTACGAATACCACTGACGGCAACACTACCAAACAGTACCAAACCCGCACCGCCCAGAACCGGCATTGGAATAGACGCCACCAAGCGACCAAATACCGGCAGTAAGCCAAGTACCACTAAAATTGCCCCAGCACTTGCCACCACAAAGCGGCTTTTCACGCCGGTAATGGCAACCAGACCGACATTTTGAACAAATGCACACTGCATAAATGCCCCAAAAAATGGTGCAATTGCAGAGGAGAGCATATCTGCACGTAGGCCATCGGCAATACGGGTATTGTCTACTTTGGTTTCGACAATTTCACCAATTGCCAGCAAGCTCGCCGTGGTTTCGGTTAAAATGACCAGCGTTACAATACACATCGACAAAATAGCCGGCCATTCAAATACAGGCATACCAAAGCCCAGAATATTTGGTAATGCCACCCAAGCGCCCTGACTGACTTTGGAAAAATCTGCCAGTCCTAATGTAAATGCCACGACAGCACCAAAAACAATCGCCAAGAGTACCGCCAAACGACGTATTGCGGCAGAACCGAATTTGGTAATCAGGAGTAAAAACACCAGTGTGATGCCTGCCAGTCCCAGATTTTCAAGCGAACCCCAGTTAGGCGCTTTAGGATTACCGCCCATGATCCAGCGAATCGCGACAGGTAATAGCGAAACTCCAATAATGGTGATAATCGAACCCGTCACAATCGGTGGAAAGAAACGAACAATTTTGGAAAAAAATGGTGCAATCACCACGCCAAAAATTGAACTGACGATAATTGCACCAAGAATGGACTGAAAGCTCCCTCCATTTGCACCAATTGCGATCATACTTGCAACGGCAGCAAACGAGGTGCCTTGCACGATTGGCAGTCTAGAGCCAAACCACTTCACGCCAAGGGTTTGAAGCAAAGTGGCTAAGCCAGCCACTAAAATTGAGGCTGTAATGAGCAGGCCAATATCGGCTTGAGATAACCCAATACCAAGACCAACAACCAGCGGGGCTGCAATGAGTCCACCGTACATCGTGAGTACATGCTGGAAGCCATAAGTCAGATTTTTAGCCAGTCCGAGATGCTCGTGCTCTGGCGATGATGCTGTCGGATTCGTGTTCATATCAGGTGCTTCGGTTCTTGATAGAGTTTCAAGAAATTTTGCAACATGCATGCCACGCATCCGCACTTCGTAATTTCATAAATTTTGAAATAACTAAATTGATATAACCCAACTCGTTTAAAGGTTAATCTTTAAAGTGCACTGGAATCCATTGATAGCTTTTTCCATCTGCCGAATACACATGCCCAATTCCCGGAAAGGGTAAATGTGGTGCGGCGATGATTTGTCCATTTTTGGCAAAATCTGCAAATTGCTTTAAGCGTGTTTGAACAGCTTGTTGTGGGTTAATGTCATATTCAATGGCTGTTTTTGGCCGATCAAACTGCACCGTATGCGAGTGAACAATATCGCCAATAAATACCACGGTTTCGCTATCAGTTTTAAAGGCATAGCTAAAGTGTCCCGGTGTGTGACCTGCGGTACTGATCACCTTAAAGCCTTGGATTTCGTCGCCAAGCTTATAGGTTTTAAAGCGTTGTTTCGCTTGATACGGTGCCAGCGCTGCTTTGATTTTTTCGACAGTACCCAAGTAGCCTGCACGTTTGGCTTCTGGCACTTTGCTGGCCTGCTTTGCATCTAACCAATAATTGGCTTCATCTTGTGAAGCATATACGATGGCATTTGGAAAATTGGCAGTGCCGTTTTTACTGATACCGCAAACATGATCGGGATGTAAATGAGTCAGCAAAATGGTATCGACCTGTTCAGGCTGGTAGCCCGCTGCTTTTAAATTGGTTAAAACAGAACCTAAATGCGCCCCGAAGCAACTGGCAGCACCGCTATCGACCAGTACCAGCGATTTTCCAGTATTGACCAAAAATGCATTGACTGAGGTTTGAACGCCTTTCTCTTGATCGGCATAGTATTTCTTTAAAATGTCATGTACTTGTTGCTGTGGAATATCTTTAAACAGCGTAGGTGACATAAAGTTTGTACCGTCGAGCAGTGCGGTGATTTGAACATTGCCTGCTTGATATTGGTAATAGCCTGCGACTTGTTTTTGTGGAGTCGGCATAGACAAACTTGCAGCCTGTAGTGTGGAAATTGTACCCAAAACAAGGCTGGTCGCTATAACTGTTGATCTTAATAATGTCATGAGCATTCTTATAAAAGTAGATATACGTAACTTTGTTTTAGCATGACCAATACTATTTTGCATTTAATTTTCAACAAGCATATAGCTGTACTTCGTAGGAAATTGAATCTAAATCCCGATTTGGAATTTTGATGTAGCACTGAGGTTCAGTTTTCATCTGATTGGATAAAGAATTGGACAATTCGGATAGAGCTTTCACTTAGAAATAGATTTAATCAAGTCATGATCACAATCGATAACAAGGTGAAGGAACGAATGAAGACGATACATGTGGATGACATCATTAATCAAAATAGATTATCACGCTTGCAAAAGCAGGTATTGATTTTGAGTTTTTTAATTTTTTTCTGTGATGGATTAGATACAGGAATTATTGGATTTATTGCCCCTGCATTACTAGACGACTGGGGCATTAGTAAACCAGCACTTGCTCCAGTTTTAAGTGCCGCTTTGGTTGGGATGTCTATCGGTGCAATAATTTCCGGACCGATATCAGACCGATTTGGTCGTAAGGGTACGATTTTAGTCAGCACATTTTTATTTGCGTTATTTTCTGTTTTATCAGGATTTGCAACCGATACCACTCAACTGATGATCTACCGTTTAATGACAGGCTTGGGTTTAGGTGCGGTCATGCCAAATATCAGTACGCTTGTATCTGAGTATATGCCTGCAAATCGCAAAGTTTTTCTAACCAGCATCCCAGGTTGCGGTTTTTTATTGGGTATTTCAAGTGGTGGACTCATTTCAAGCATATTTCTTGAAACGATAGGGTGGAGAATGATTATGGTAGTTTGTGGTATCTTGCCACTTTTACTGCTAATGGTCCTGTTTTTTAAATTACCTGAATCAGTTCGCTTTTTAATTAAACACAATCAATTAATAGCAGCACAGAAAATTTTAGAAAAAATTCAGGGATCTGTAATTGATCTAACACGCCTCGCAAATGTTGTCGATACGACTTCCTCACAATCGATTCGTCCTGTTCAGTTTTTATTTCGTCGTCACTTAAAGATTTCCGTATGCCTTTGGCTGTCATGTTTTATGAGTCTGCTGGTATTTTATCTGTTCACAAGTTGGATGCCGACCATTTTAAAAACATCGGGTTTAAGTACAGAACAATTTAGTCTAATTGCTTCCGTTTTTCCAATTGGCGGAGCAATTGGGGCTGCGATTATTGGCTGGTATATGGATAAGATAAATCCACATCGAGTCATCAAAAGCGCCTATTTGATTGCTTTTATTCTGTTTATAACGGCAAGTTTTATTCATTCAAATCTATTTTTACTTAGCCTCACCATTTTACTTACAGGTGCTATGTTGGCGGGTGCTCAAGCAGCTTTACTACCTCTGGCAACGATTTCATATCCAACTGAGTGTAGAGCAGTTGGTGTATCGTGGATGCATGGAATCGGACGATTAGGGGCAATTTTTGGGGCCTTTACAGGATCGCTAATTTTCCAATTTAGTTTTTCATTGGGCGAAATTCTGTTGATCTTGTCTGTACCTACCTTTATTGCTTTTTTGGGACTTAATCTTCAAAGTGATCGACATAACAATAAAGCTGAAATTGTGACTTAAAGGAGAAAAATATATGGACTTATATTTCTCAGATATTGAAGAACGTAATCGACAATATAATGCCAGAAACTCAGTCGCTGATTTTGAAAACTGTATGCAGATCTATCGTCAATTGGCCGAGCAGGCCAAACAACGTGTTGTAGGACTATACGATATTGCATATGGAGTTTCTAAGCAGGAGAAACTGGATATCTTTCCAAGTGTTTCACAACCAGCTCCAGTATTTGTTTATATTCATGGTGGATACTGGCGGGCTCAGTCTAAAGATGATGCTTGTTCCATGGCAGAAAATATGGTCAAACATGGTATTTCTGTGGTGACAATCGAATATAACTTATGCCCAACATTTACTTTATTTGAGATCGTGAAAGAAATACGTTCTGCAATAGCTTGGCTATACAAAAATGCGCATCGGTATGGAATCGATGCTGAACAGATTTATGTCTGTGGCAGTTCAGCGGGTGGGCATTTGGTGGCTATGCTTTGGAATGATCAATGGCAGCAGCATTTTGATGTCCCTAAGAATGTTATTAAAGGCGTGGTGGCTTTGAGTGGATTGTTTGACTTAAAACCACTTTGCGATATCGACCAAAATCAATGGTTAAAACTCAATATTGAACAAGCCGATCGACTTAGTCCTATTCATGATCTTCCTCATCCTTCAACAGCAGCGCCTTTGTTATTGTCAGTTGGTGAACTTGAGACACAAGGTTTTAAAAATCAGACTTTGAATTTTTATGAGACTTGCATAACGCAAGGTTATTCTCAAGTGGCGTATTTGAAAGATAAAGGACACAATCATTTTGATATTGTGAACACACTGGCTGAGCCAGATTCGGATTTATTTCGTGCTGTGAAACAAATGATTCAGACCAATGCCAAATCGTAAATAAAATCTAAAGCAAATAAAAAAAAGCTGGAAAACTCCAGCTTTTTTTTATTTGGTAAAAATTAAGACACTTTATCGCCCGGTTTTGCACCGCTGTCTGGTGAAATTACCCAAACACCGTCGCCATTACCCGCAGCTAAAACCATACCGTTAGAAATACCAAAACGCATCTTACGTGGTGCAAGGTTCGCCACCATCACCACCAGTTTGCCTTTTAAATCTTCAGGCTGATAAAACTCACGAATTCCGCTAAAGACATTGCGCGGTTCAGCTTCGCCCACATCTAAAGTCAATTGAAGCAGCTTGTCTGAGCCTTCAACTGTCGCAGCGTCTTGCACAAGCGCTACACGAAGGTCAACTTTCATAAAGTCTTCAATACCGATAGTGCTGGTATTAAGAGCAGCTTCACCTACTTTTGGTTCAGATTTCTTCTCGACTTTCTTCTCTTTTTTCTTTTCCGCTTTTGGTGCTTCTGCTGTAGCAGCCAACGAATCTTTAGATGCATCGACCATCGCAGCCACAGCTTTCGGATCTACACGTTGCATGAGTGGTTGGAACTGTGCAATTTTGTGTGCAAGCAAGATTTGCTGACGTGATGCAAAATCAAAGCTTTCAAGTTGTAAGAAAGCCTGAACTTGTGCCGCAAGTGTTGGAAGAACAGGAGACAGGTAAATCGCAAGCTGACGGAACAAGTTAATCCCGACTGAGCAAACGTCATGAACTTGTTGTTCTTGACCCTCTTGCTTCGCAAGCGCCCACGGTTTTTTCTCATCGATATATTGGTTGGCTTTGTCGGCCAGTGCCATAATTTCACGAATTGCAGCGCTAAACTCACGCGCCTCGTAGGCTTGTGCAATTGAGTCGCCAGCATCGATAAAGCTTTGTACCAGTTCTGGTTCTGCACAGTTTTCAGATAGGGTATTGTTAAAGCTGCTATTGATAAATTTGGCACAGCGGCTGGCAATGTTGACCACTTTACCGACCAAATCAGAATTTACTTTTTGTACAAAATCATCCAGATTCAAATCTGAATCTTCCACTTTGTCCGAAAGTTTCGATGCAAAGTAGTAGCGTAGGTATTCTGGATTCAGGTGCTGTAAATAGGTTTCTGCTTTAATAAAGGTACCGCGTGATTTCGACATTTTCTGACCATTGACCGTCAGGAAACCATTAACGAATAAACCACTTGGAGTACGGTAGTTGGCACCTTCAAGCATTGCCGGCCAGAACAGCGCATGGAAGTAAACAATGTCTTTACCAATGAAGTGATAGACTTCGTTTTGGCTATCTTTTTTCCAATAATCATCAAAGTTGAGTTCTGGGCGCTTGGCTTTGATGTAGTTTTCAAAGCTCGACATATAGCCAATTGGCGCATCGACCCACACATAAAAATACTTGTTAGGTGCATCTGGAATTTCAAAACCAAAATACGGCGCATCGCGTGAAATATCCCAGTCGGCTAAACCTGCTTCAAACCATTCATCTAGCTTGTTGGCAATCGATACTGGCAAACGGCCTTCGTCACGTGTCCATTTTTGCAAGTATTCACCAAAGTTAGGTAACTTAAAAAAGTAATGATCTGACGATTTTTCAACGGGGGTTGCGCCGCTCAAGGTTGAACGCGGATTAAGTAATTCGGTGGCATTGTAAGTGGTGCCACATACTTCACACGCATCACCATATTGGTCTTCTGCTTTACATTTTGGGCAAGTGCCTTTAATAAAACGATCTGACAAAAACATTTGTTTTTCAGGATCGAAAAGCTGAGTGATCGGGCGAACCGCAATATTGCCTGCTTCACGGTTTTTAAGGTAAATATCTTCAGAACGTGCTTTGTTTTCAGTGCTGTGCGTCGAGTCGTAATGATCGAAATGTACACCAAACCCGTCAAAATCGCGGATATGTTCTTTTTGTACATTGGCAATTTGCTGTTCTGGCGAGATTCCATTGGCTTCGGCACGTAACATGATTGCCGTACCATGAGCATCATCCGCACATACGTAGGTCACATCATGGCCCATTGCACGCATGGCACGAACCCAAATATCTGCTTGGATATAACCGAGTAAGTGGCCCATATGGATGGGTCCATTGGCATAAGGGAGGGCGTTGGTGACTAAAATTTTACGCACGGATTGGATTCTCTCATTCGTATTCATAAGACCGATGATTCTAACTGATGAACCCGAGAAAACAAAGCAAGGCATGGCTTGACAGAGAAGGGAAAACTAAAAAAGAGCACTTAGATGAAGTGCTTAAAATAACTCAAGCCTGCGAGCAGGCTTGAGGGAGATCAATCGAGAGGTGAATGACTTAGAACTGATAACCCGCAGCGACGTAGTAACCCCAGCCGGTACTGTTTTGTACAAAGTCGCCATTACCCCAGTTGGCAACCGCGCCGTCTTTAAACTGACCACCATTGTGGAAGTAACGCGCAGCAGTGAATAAACGCAGATGCTTCATGTTATAAGAAAAAACATGCGTTGAAACCAAAGCTTCATTGGTGCGGTTCGGGTCTTTATCGCCAAGTTTCGAACCAAAGTCATAGTTGGTAAAGGTGAAATAGTTGAGTGATGCGCCATTATTAAATGAATAAAGCGGATAGAAAAACTGAACCTGTAAACGTCCGCCATCATCTGAAGTATATGAGTTTGGCGCGCCGTAGTTTTCCCATTGCTGTTTTGCAAATACGTTTACATTCATACCAAGTTTGGTGTGGGTGTCAATTGAGGTACCCAAACCATAGTACAAGGTATTTTGGCTGTTATTCGAGTGACCACCAGCGTCTACGATCCAGTCAGTTGCAAAGAACCAGTCTTTAAATGGCCCAACAGAGAGATCTTTACCGGTTAAACGATTGAACGAAACTTTTGGCTGGTTTTCAGCAAAGAGTTTAGAACCGTCTTTGTCCCAAACCCCTTTAATGTTGTCGTTACCACCAAAATATTTTGGCGCATCGAAATAGCCATACCAATCGATTGGACCAGTCTGACCATAATACTCAAGCTCAAGATAGGCATTTTCTACTGTTTTTGGCGAAAATTTGACATCATTGCTATAAATACCCCAAAGTGTAGCATTCACACCAGCATTGGCCTGTTGCACACCCAGCAATGTTGCTGCAGCTAAAAATACAGTGCTTAACGATTTAAGAGACATTATTAGAACTACTCCAACATCATAAATTTTTAGACATATCGCACTATGTCTAAACAAAAGATTCTTTAGAAAAAACGAACGCAAAAGACCTAAGCAATGAATATGCCACTCTACTGGCATGGGCTCGGCTACACTGACCGTGAATTGCGTAATCTTGGTGGACGCGATTTTATGTTATTTTGATGCAAAGTTGTTAAACTTTGTAATTAAAGGTGCTGTAAGATGATTTTTAAAGAATAAATTTTAGATTTATTATTAAATAATTCATGTTTTTAATTTTATTTTTCATCATTAAAAAGTCTAAAAATTTTATTGAGACTCAGCATATCCGCTGTGTATCGTTTAGTTTTTTTAATCAACGTCGCAATGATTCAATCGATTACATCGTGAAAGCAAGATATAGCTTCCTCGCTATGAAAAGTTGACCATTTGGTGCATTTTTTCAAAAGTTGATCTGTAAGGTGGCACAACAATGAAGTTAAATTATCCCTAACATTTGACAACATGCAGCTCTATGTCATGCGAGCTTGAGAAGTTCTACAGTCAATTTTCAATTGAGTGGGTAAATTAAGAATTGTTCAATGATAAAGCCTGCGTGCTGCTGGTCAAAAAAGTCAATGAAAAGGAATTAGTATATTGAAATTTAAGATAAAACACTTCGCTACAATGTGTATCATCTTTGTTGCAAATTGCAGTTTTTAAACCTTTCGCTGCATAAGCATTGTATAAAAGAAGATAGATCAAAGCTCCCATCAAGATTCCATATCACAGATTTTACTCAAATATCTAAGACAAAGAGGATTGCGACATGACCAGCGAAAACAAATTAGATGATTTAAAAAATAAAGCGGCTGACCTAGGCGATGAACTCAAACATAAAGCTAAAGAGGCCAAGCTAGAAGGCGAAAAAGCGCTAGATGACCTCAAGCATAAAGCTCAAGAGGCTAAGCTCAATGGTGAAAAAGCTGTAGATGACTTTAAAAAAGATGCAGAGCGTGATCATTCAGATAAAAAAGCTGCATTTGATGACAAGGTCGATGAAGCCAAAACCAAATGGGATGATGCTAAAGGCGATGCGCAAGACAAGTTCGATCATCTCAAAACCGAAGCAGGGCATAAGCTTGAAGAAGCCAAGTTAAAGGCACAAGAGCTCAAGCATGAAGCATCGGTGAAACTCGATGAACTTAAAACACAAGCGTCGGCTAAACTCGACGAATTGAAAAAAACAGCTACCGACACTTTAAACAAATTTAAAGGTAACGATAAATAAGTCTTGCCCTTAAAAATTGGCTAACTCAAGTACGTTCACTGCATATTATTGATGTAGAGAAAATGCAACATTAATATGGTGTAGTGAACGAGCTTTTATAAAAATACTGTTAAACTACGCTCTACTAGACGCATTATTTCTGTGGAGTATTACGAATGTCGTGGCTTTCATCGCTTAAATCTGTATTTTCACCCGCACAAGAGGTGAAAGAAGAAGACATTCAAGCCATACTTCAAACCTATCGTCTTACGGGGCACTCATTCGAACTTAAAGACCGTATTACGCAAGTAAACGTGCAGGGTCGTGTCTTGCAACTGACGATCAAAACCTATCCTGAAGAAGCCGATCATTTACAGCAAATTCATGACGAACTTGCAGGTGCGCTACAAGGTGCAGGGATTGAAGAGTTAAATTTGCATGTAATTCAGCAAAAAACAGCACCGCGTAAGCTAGAAGCTGCCGCAACTTTGCCTCCTGTCGTTGATGCCTCTGCATCACCAACACCTGATCCAAACAATCCACCAATTCAAAAGAAAGCCCCACTACAAAGTGAGGTTGCTGCTCACCCGCGTATTCAACATGTGATTTTGGTGTCTTCTGGTAAAGGCGGTGTGGGGAAATCGACCACTACAGTCAATTTGGCCTTGGCATTACACAAACAAGGTTTAAAGGTGGGCGTATTAGATGCCGATATCTATGGGCCAAGTATTCCCACCATGCTGGGCAATGCGGGTCAAACACCAATGATTGAAAATGAAAGCTTTGTGCCACTTGAAGCACATGGGCTAGCAGTGCTTTCTATTGGACATTTGACTGGCGACCATAACACTCCTGTGGCATGGCGTGGACCAAAAGCCACAGGTGCACTGATGCAGCTCTTCAACCAGACACTCTGGCCAGATTTGGATGTGCTGGTGATCGATATGCCACCGGGCACAGGCGATATTCAACTGACGCTTGCACAGCGCATTCCGGTTTCGGGTGCTGTGATTGTAACCACTCCTCAAAATGTCGCATTGCTTGATGCCACTAAAGGTATTGAGCTATTTAACCGGGTGGGTATTCCTGTATTGGGTGTGATTGAAAACATGTCGACCCATATCTGTTCAAATTGTGGTTTTGAAGAGCAGATTTTTGGTACGGGTGGGGGCGAGCAGTTGTCTGAACAGTATCAGATTCCACTGCTTGGGCGCCTGCCTCTTAATGGGCAAATTCGTGAAAATGCCGATAAGGGCCAACCGAGTGTGGTTGCGCAAGATGCTGCTGCTGAAAGTTATGAACTGATTGCGCAGGCGCTTTGGTCGCGCGTAGCAGATTTGCCGCAACGCGCGCGTGATGACAAGCGTATCTTTTAATTTGAAAACGGGTTCACTAGATCTGCACGAGATATAGCCTATTTATTATGATTTTTATTAGATTTTCTATATAATCATGCTATCTATCTGATTATTTAACTTTTATTGGTTAGTTTTTTTGAACGATTGGCATAAAATTTGCTAATTACTTGTTTTTGGATTTAAGGATAACGAATGAAGTTTAAAGCGTTGTTTACTGCACTTGGTCTTTGCTCAGGTTTGTTTTTGACCGCGTGTAGCAGCCATTATGTTGCATCTACTCCCTCAGTTGAAGTGAAGTCAGCATTGAAACCAATCATTATTCAGGGTGCTTTACCCGTCGAGTCTGAGCAAATGGCATCTAAACTCAGTGATGTCAGTGTAGAAACCATCGGTGGCTGGAAATTCTGGAAAGGCACGTATCATGGCTATCCAGTCATTATTTCAAAAACGCGTATGGGCATGAGTAACTCTGCAGCAGCAACAGCGATTGCCATTGAACGTTTCCAGCCTGTTGCGATTATCAACCAAGGAACATCGGGCGGTCATGATCCAAAACTGAATGTTTACGATATTGTGCTGGGTCAATACACCACCAATATTGGTGCATTTAAAACACCGCACCAGCCTGTCGGTGGTGGATCGGATGCACTCAAATGGAATGAAGCATTTGATGTATTGCCAAAAGATGAATCCGACCCAGAGCCAATTGCAATTCGTAAATTTCAAGCCGATGCCGGTTTGCTTGCCGCTGCACAGCGCGTGAAATCGAGCTATAACAAAGGTAAGGTGGTTGAAGGAACCATTGGTTCTGCGGATGTTTGGAATAACGAGCTAGATCGCATCAAATTCTTTAATACCCGTTACGGTACGTCGGTAGAAGAAATGGAAGCGGCATCGGTTGCACAAATTGCCAGTCAGTTTAATGTGCCATTTATCGGTATTCGCGTGGTGTCAAACAACATTACCAACAACGGCAAGTATGATGGCGGTACAGGTGAGGCGTGTCAGGAATACGTTTTGCAAGTGGCCGAAGAATACATGAAAGGCTTAAAAGCAAAATAAGCCGAGCTCACAACAAGGCCGAACTTTAGTTCGGTCTTTTGTTTGGTCTGTTTTTCCAGTGATGAATCACACTCCAGCGCCAAAATAAATTGGTCACCACCGATAAAACAATGGCAACCACTAAGGCTTCAATGACCAGCCCGGAAAGTAAAATTTTGGCGAGGCTTAAATCAATATGAGCGTGTCCGAAGTTTCTCACCCAGTTCGAAATTTGATGTAAGACACCGAGGAGCATTTCTTTATTGATCATCTGCACATGATAAATTTTTGTGCCAATCCAGAAGCCGATATACAAAATCGGTACCAGTGTAAGTGGATTACTTAACCATGCCAAAACCAGCCCAATCGGAAGATTCACTTCAAACATCAGGACAGCAGCAACAATAAACAAGCTGTGAAACGGAATAGGCAGCAGGCCAAAGAATGTCCCTATAAATACAGCACGGGTAATCGATTTTCGATTGATATACCACAGCAAAGGATTGAGCGATCGTTTACCAAAAAATCGCATCAATTTCAGATTAGCGACCTTTTCAGATGAAGGAAGCCAAGATTGGAAGAACTGCTTTGCCATAGACATAATATCATTCAATACGCAATACCACGGTATGCCGCATTGTCGCGATCATCCGGTGCATCAGGACATGACCTATAGTGCTGAGGAAAACTTAGATAAAACTTAAAGCTTTGAAAAAGAGAGAATTGATTGCAATACAAACAACCAAGTGTCGAGATATAACGGTACGCCTTTTGCAGCGAAGTGTCAAATTGTGGCGCAAGATGGCAAAATTGAATAAAAAGATTGAGATAGATCACACAAGTCATAATTATATACACTTTTAAAGTGACTGCTGCGTCTTATTGATTTATAGCTTATAAACCCCTGTAAAGTATTGAAAATATCCATGAGCGGCCAATATCAATCTGAGCAGTTTCAGTATATGTTTGTTGGCTGGTGCTATAGTGTTTTTCGTCTGGTTTGATACAGGGTGAGGTCATCGGATGATTTCATGGTTTTTTGTGGGACTGGTTGCTGCCATTTTGCTAACACCAGGCCCAACCAATACATTGCTGGCATCGTCTGGTATTCAGGTCGGGGTGCGTGCATCTTTAAAGCTGATTCCTGCTGAAGTCACGGGATATATTATTTCGATCTCGTTTTGGGGATTACTGATTGGTTTAATTTCCCAGCATTTTGCTTTACTGCCGACCATTTTGAAGTTGCTTAGTGCATTTTACATTTTGTACTTGGCCATCAAGCTGTGGCGTACAGCCGATCATCAGCAAAATTTGTCTCAGCCCACTATTCGTTTTACCGAACTCCTTTGTGCCACCATTTTAAATCCGAAAGGTTTATTGTTTGCCTCTGCCATTTTCCCACAGGCTGCGTGGTCCAATATGCATTTGTACGGTCTACATATGGCTGTATTTCTCATGCTGATTATCCCGATTGCAACTTTCTGGATTGTCGTTGGGGCGTTGCTGGCAAAAAATCGGACACGCTGGTTTAATCCATCGAACCTACAACGCACTGCATCACTGATTTTGGTGAGTTTCTCCATACCACTGAGTTATTCTGCATTTTTAAAATTTTAAAGCGTGTTCGGTGTTCGCAAGCCGCAACGTTTATGGTGTTGTAAATTGAAGCGTAAAAAGCCGTATTAGCTTACGCTTGTCGGAAATGTTTTTTTTTACATGTTTTTTTTTGCATTTGTTTAAACAATACGCATAATAGAAAGTGAGTCAGGGTTGGCAAAATTGCTAGCCCATGTGGCAGGCGGGACGCTTTTCACAGCAGATAAAATCAAGAAAAATAAAATATGGTGCGGAGCATCGTATAACAGGATGGTCATGATGACGACAGGACATTCTACAGTCAACGTTCAACTCGCAGTGCTACTTTTGAGTCTAGGCCTAGGCCTCGCTCATTCAGCTTTTGCCTTGGAAGCATTGTCAGATGAAAGCTTGAGTCAGCAAACTGGTGAAGGGATTGCGATCTTGCCCGAAAACGTCAAAATGGTGTTTCAAAAGGCAGAAGACAATTTAAGTACAGCACAAAATAAAGCCCGTGTGGCAGATCGAAGTTTTGATACCGGTCTGATTCGTGTGATTCCTGTCGGGCCATTGTCTGCAACGGCCACTGCCGCAGGTGCAAAAAAAGCCGATCTGTATCTTTACGGTTTGGCACTCTCTAAAAGCGACAGCGATGTCAACTCACGCTTTAGCAATACTGGACTCAACCTCGGTACTGAATCTAACCCGTGGGTTTTAAATGTATTACCTGTCAATACTTTTGATTTTGCGGGGAATCTCCAAAATTTAAGTTACTTAAGCCTTGAGGCTCCTTTACTGCGGGCAGATGGCACAGTCGGCACAGACCCTGCCAAATTGGGCTTATGGGGCGATATTTTTTCGCGTAACTCGACCACCAGCACCACCGTGAACCCTGTAACTGGCGCACCAACCACTTTAGGTGGACTTGAACAGCGCTTACGTGTGCAAATGGTGCTCAATGGTTTAAATTTAAATGGCTCGAACTTTAAGCTGTTTCAAACTTTAGGCAATGCGCAGGCATCAGGGTTGCCAGCTTCATATAATCAAACACTCGGTTTGGCGGCGTTGATTCGTTTAAATACCGATTACAATGCGGGTACGCGTACTACAGCAGATGCGAGTCGCGTGCTGAGAATCAGCTCGGCTGAAGCCACTACAGATACCAGTAGCTGTACCAGTACCGGAACTTGCTTAAATACACCGGCCATTACTGGCGGCGGCGCACCAAGTTTTAATGCCCAAGAGGGCTTATACATTTATAGCCCAAATATCAATCTGGTTTTGGGTAATGTTTATCAGCCGCTTATTTTTAATACCGACGGCACCAATTTTTCTTTGGAGCTGACCCGTATTCCAAACGTGGCCAGTATTTATCAGCAAATTTATACCGATTACTCGGGTACCAACTCAGCTTATAAGGGTTCGACCTGTAACGTGCAAAGCTGTGGCACGGCCTCCACCATTGCTGGGGTGAATTATCAAGGCACAACCGCTACACACAGTAGTATCAGTATTGGAACAGTCGGAATCGGAAGTGGCAACTTACTAAATGCGGTGAATACCAGCTCGGCTGTAGGGGTCACTTTTAAAGATCCATCTGGCAATGCGGTGAATTTAGGTTCGGCAGCAATTGATGGCCTGATGATTCAGCATTTTAAAATTTCGACCACCGGACTTTGAAGGAGCGTATCAGTATGAAAATTCATCGTCTCGGTTTAATGGGCGTACTACTGATCAGCAGCATGGTATATGCCGATCCATCAGGTTTAAAAGCATTGAGCAATCAGGAGCTAAGTCAGGTTCAGGGCCAAGGTGGGGCCGATTTAAGCCTATCTTTGTCACTCAATCAGGCCGTTCCGACAGGTAGCGGTTTGTCTAATACCTATGCCTGCGCCAATGGCGCAAATCAGTATTGTCGTTTAGCCTTGGCATTTAATAATCGTCAGGATCAAAACGGCAATTTATATTGGCTGGTCTTTAAAAAAATTCAGGGCACTTTGGCGATCGATAAGTTTCAGCTCGATGGCACAACGGTGACGGTGAATACAAATCAATATCGCTCTGCGCTCAAACTGACTTTTTTAGATGAATATCCGATCCAGATTCGTAATCTGGGTTTTGAGGCACTTTCGATTGAAACCGATACAGGAACAGCAGACAGCCAAAAAGGGTATTTAAGTACCTTTGTGCCGTCTACTTATACTGGTTTTGACCAAGGATTGGAGCGTGGTTTTGTGGGGGTGAACATCAATGCGAATCTGGCATTGTCAGGTTCGGTTAAGGTGTTTAGCTGTAACGGTTCAGCGACCTCACGGTGTTAAAGGGACAGATAAATGAATAAAAATAAAACGCGTTTAACTGTGCTGATGCTGAGTATTTTAACTGCACAATATACCGTTGCAATGGAAGCACTCTCAGATCAAAACCTCAGAGAGGTATCGGGTAAAGATGGCCTGACCGTGCAACTTCAAACCGATAAAGTCACAGCCAACCAGATTAACTGGAAAGACAATACCACGTTTGCAGATGGCAGTTCTGGCAACTTAAATTTGTCTTTAAATAATTTGGCGATTACACAACTGGGCAGTCAGGCTGTAGGAGGTACCATCAAATTCGATGTAGGTACAACCTCCACCAATAAAGCCGGAATTCGCCTCGAAGCTGCGCTCAATCCATCGCAAATACATATTGCCGATATCAAAGTTTGCTCCGATGTTGCCAATACAGCCAATTGCTCCGATGCCAGCAGTCAAAGCTTGGGGGCGCTGACGATTAAAGATCGGGACGGCACTAAATTTTTACTACAAACCGCGAATGGGCTGTTCAATGCGCAAGAGCTGGGTTATCTGGAATTTGGTCTGCAAAATGCCAATATTTTTTATAGTTTAAAAAATAGCGCTGCGGTGAACCAACTGGTTTTAAAAGATTTTAATTTTAATTTTAAAGGCTCGGGTTATATGTATCTCGATCCTGTCAAAGGCTTTGTGCTTTCAACCAACGCGCAAGGCACAACAGGTTCAACCAATCAGATCACGCTAGACCGTGTAGCCGATTTGGACAATGCAGGCAAAACCAAACCGGGTTTCAACGTCGACTTGCGTTATAAAGCCAATGTAGGCGCAGACCCAGCAGCGTATGCCACGCAAAATGATGACAGCACAGTTAAACCGATTTTGCGTTTGGGGGCATCGGGTGCACTGCGTGATGCAGAGATTTCTGTCAATGCGGCACGACCAACTTTAGGTGGGGCACAAATTGGTGCTGCAACTGCCAGCTCAGATATGACCGGATCGACTGGCGTGCATGTGGCCATGAAAGCCAGTTTTACGCCAGATGTGAAAGACAGTAACGGACAAGTCACCACACAGGGCACACGGCTTGAGCTCGGGGGCACCGGAAAAAACAGCTATGCCATTGAATTTGGGAACCTCACGCCGTTACAGATCCGTCAGGGGATTGCCGCAGGTTCGAGCAATCTGGCACTGAATCAGAATTTGGCACAAATCAATTTTGGTGATTTATATATCAATGCCGTGAAAACCCAATCGATGGAATTTCAGATTAGTTCCACCATAGCGGCGCTGTTGGGTCGGCAGGCCGGGATTTATCGGCATAATCTGTATGAGTCAAGTGTCACATCGAATCCCAATATCTTAAGTTTGGCCATTCGGGGTATGGAGTTTCAAGCCATCGCGCGCAGTGCGCGCTTTATTGCCGACAACAGCAACGACAGTGCCAATCAAATCAATAATCAAACCGCGACATGGGGCTTAGGTTTGCCCATTTATAACTTAAATGCAAACTTAGGCATCTATGGCACTACTTATGGCACAAATAAAGATAAGCAAGGCATTGGTTTTGGTTTAGCTTTATCTACTCAAGGGCGTAATACTGATGGTAGTAAAACCACATCGGTGATGTTGATTGATGGTGCTAAAAATGCGAACAGTGGTGAAGAAGTTAACTACTATGCTGGTTTGCGCAATATTGATTTGTTTCTAGATACCAACGGAAGTATTGGCTTTGAGCAAAATGGTATCGCGCTTGATTTAACGAAACTTATTATTGCCTTAAATGCCGAACTGGCTTTAGGGCAATTGCCGGGTAGCCGTTATAATATTGCCGCATGTAATACCAGTACATCGGTCGCTTGCTTTGTGCCTTCAAATAATTTTACCCAAAACTCAGATGTGCTTTTTGCAATTGGATTACGTCTGGATGGAACCGCCTCGTTAATGCTCATTCCGGGCGCCGCCTCAGATCTGACCTTAAAAGGAAATGTGAATTTACTGGCTTCAGCCAGTAACGAAAATCGCAATTACATCCATATTGTTGATCCAAGTACGAATGCGGCGCTGGGTCTGGATAAAATCTCGGGAAATTTGAATCTAAATACGAATCTGAAACTCACCAAAGATACGTTTGTGGTGGCCAATCAAGTGGATCTCAATCCATCTCAAACACCATCCCAGGTGCTCAAAGCCAATCTTAATTTTTATCCGACGGCTGCCTCCACAGGTCAGCAACTTGGACAAATGGTGATTACGGGCGGAACCATTCGTAGCAGTATTGGGATTACACCACGGTAATCAAGGAAGATCATGATGAAACAGCTAAAAGCCATCTTACTGACAGCCGCGGGATTATGTTTGACGCAGGCTGCATTTGCAGATCGTTTGACCTCTTTAGATGATCAGCAAATGTCTGAAGTCACCGGACAGGCATTGCTTAATTTAAACTATGTTGCACCTGGCGGATCTAACCCCAACGGAAACATGGGATTTTATCGATTGGGATTAGAAGCTCAACTTGAACTCAATGCCAATATTAAGAAATTGCAATTGGGCTGTGGTGGTGTAAAAGGAACTGGATGTGATATTGATATTGACAATATCGCGCTGACCGGAATCACCAGCTCAACCGCGCAAGGGGCCGGAGTAGGGACAGACTTTAAACTCACCAATCCGTTTATTGAGTTTGCGATTCAAAATCCAGACTCTGCTGCCACACGAACCATTACAGGATTTCGTTTAGGTGCACTTTCGGCGCTGGGGATTATGAATATTGGCTCAAATGGTGACTTAACTACGCTTGCAGATGATACTGGAATCAACTCATTAAGCGGAGATATTGGTGTACGCGTAACCAATGCAAAAATTAATGATGTGAGAGCAACTGTTTTAGGACTCGGTTTATTAAGAGGATCTGCTACGATTGATTCATATTCTACTACACTTTTAAATAATCGTGACTCAACATTTAGTTTGACAAAAATGACGGCACAAGCTTCGCCAAGTTTATTAAGCTTAAAATTAACCAATGTGAATATGAATGATATTCCCTATAGAACAGTACATCAGTTACTGGTGGCTGATACGGATTCTAATGGGAATTTGATTGCGACCAGTAATGCTTACATTTCCTCGCAAAGCAAGGATATATTCTGGCAAAATGTGAGTAATCAAACATGGGCGAGCAATGCGGCAAAGCAAGGCTGGTGGATTTCGATTCCACAAACTCAGTTCAATAACTTATCGATCGATCAAACAGTAAATATAAGCGTATTATCGGCTTTGCCAGGTGCACTTTTAGGAACACCTGTGAATTTGGCGCCTGTCGATTTGGGTCAAATGCCGATTAGTAACTGTTATGGAAATTTGAAGTTTTGTTAGTCAACGCATAAAAAAGCAGGTATCAAACCTGCTTTTTTAATTTGAGTCGTTTATTTAAGTTTTGCCATGAGCTCGTCTTTGGTTAAGTTAACAGACTCAGCATCAGTACGGCCTTTATATTCAAAGGTTCCTGCATCTAAGCCTTTTTCACCAACCACAATACGATGTGGAATACCGGTTAGCTCCAGATCAGAGAATTTCACGCCTGGACGCTCATTACGGTCATCAAGCAAAACATCATAGCCTTGCGCTTGCAATTCTGCATAAAGTGCTTCAGCAGCTTCAAGCGTTTTTGGTGATTTATGCGCATTCATCGGCACAATTGCAATCTCAAAAGGCGCAATTGCAGATGGCCAGATAATGCCTTTTTCATCGTAATTTTGCTCAATGGCAGAAGCCACAACACGAGTGACACCAATACCATAACAGCCCATGGTCACAACCAGTGGCTTACCGTCATCACCCAAAACCGTACAGTTCAGCGCTTCAGAATACTTCTGACCTAACTGGAAGATGTGCCCGACTTCAATGCCACGTTTGATTTGTAGTACACCTTGACCATCTGGAGATGGATCACCATCCACAACATTACGAAGGTCATAAACCTCGGTATAAGTTGCATCACGCTCCCAGTTTACACCAGTGGCATGTTTGTCGGCTTCGTTGGCACCTGCAATAAAATCTGACAGGACTGACGCTGCGCGATCAACAATCACGGTCAGGCCTTTTTCAAGCAATCCTTGTGGGCCGACATAACCTGCGGTCAAACCAAGTTGTTGTAATTGTGCCTCAGTTGCAAACGTGAGCGGTGCTGCAATAAGCGGATGATGCTCTGCCTTGATTTCGTTGAGTTCGTGATCGCCACGCAAAAATAGCGCGATCACAGGGACATCGCCTTTTTCATCGGCATTGCCTTGTACCAACAACGCTTTTACTGATTGTTTAGGATCAGCGTTTAAGAAGGCACAAACATCTGCAATGGTTTTCTGATTTGGTGTTTCTACAATGCTCAAGGCTTGAGTAGGAGCGGCACGCTCACCCACCAAAATCGCCTCTGCCTTTTCTACATTGGCTGCATAATCAGATTCGCTCGAAAATACGATATCGTCTTCACCGCTATCGGCAAGCACATGGAACTCATGCGAACCTGAACCGCCAATCGAGCCTGTATCGGCCTGCACAGGGCGGAAATCTAAACCTAAACGGGTAAAGATACGACAGTAGGTATCGTACATGTTGTCGTAGGTTTCTTGCAATGAAGCTTGATCGACATGAAACGAGTACGCATCTTTCATGATAAATTCGCGTGAACGCATCACACCAAAGCGTGGACGAATTTCGTCACGGAATTTGGTCTGAATCTGATAAAAGTTCATTGGCAATTGCTTATAACTTTTCAGTTCAGTGCGAGCCAAGTCGGTAATGACTTCTTCATGAGTTGGCCCAAGTACAAAGGGATTATCATGACGATCGTTAAAACGTAAAAGCTCGGGGCCGTATTGCACATAACGGCCTGATTCTTCCCACAAGCCCGCAGGTTGAGTGACAGGCATAAAGACTTCAAGCGCGCCTGAACGATTCATTTCTTCACGCACAATCGCTTCTACTTTATTTAATACGCGTACGCCCATCGGCAACCAAGTATATAAACCTGAAGCCAATTTACGAATCATCCCGGCTCGAAGCATGAGCTGATGCGAAATCACTTCGGCATCGTTTGGGGTTTCTCTTAACGTTGCAAATAAAAAGCGGCTTGCGCGCATGGAAACAGTCCTAAAAATGGGCTCTTAAACAGAGCACGATAAAAACACCAGATTATAATAAAAAATGAGATGAAGATTTCATCTCATTTCGTAAAAAACAGATTATGACATTAATTTGCGGCTTTGGCGTAACAAGAAATTTTTCAAATCATCCAAATAGGTGAAAATCACGGGCACCACCACCAAGGTGAGTAGGGTCGAGGTGATCACGCCACCAATCACCGCATGCGCCATAGGAGCACTTTGTTCGCCGCCTTCACCCAAACCCAATGCCAGTGGCACCATACCCATCACCATCGCACTGGTGGTCATTAAAATGGGACGCAAGCGCGTCTTGCCTGCCTGTAAAATTGCGTCAAAACGAGTTTCACCACGCTCCATGGCTTTTTTAATGAAATCAATCAGCAAGATCGCATTTTTGGTGACTAGCCCCATCAGCATAATGATTCCGATAATCGAAAACAGGTTTAAGGTACTGTTAAATAAAAACAGCGCAAGAAAGACCCCAATCAATGACAGTGGCAATGAGGCCATAATGGCCGCCGGATGGATAAAGCTGTTGAACTGCGAGCCGAGTACAATATAAATAAAAATAATCGACAAGCTAATTGCAGTCAGCGCATATCCTGCCGACTCGGCCATATCGGCATTGGCACCTTGCGTATCGAAGCTATAGCCGGCTGGCAATTTAAAGTTCTGTTGCAGTTGCTGGATATCTTTACCAATATCTCCCGATGGTCGTCCTGAGGTATTGGCCTCGACCAGTACTTCACGTGACAAGTCGCGGCGATTAATTTGTGCGGCACCGAGGGTTTGCTCAAACGAAGCAACAGATGCCAGTGGAATTAACACAGGCTGATTGTTGGCATCGGTTTTATTCGAGCTTAAATACAGATTTTCCAGATCGCTTGGACGTGCACGATTGGCTTCGGCCAGTCGTAAATTCACATCGTAAGTTTCACCGCGCTCATCTTCCCATGTGGTGACATTCTCACCTGCAATTAAGGGGCGCAGTGCGCTCGCAATCTGATTGACCGAAAGCCCTAAATCACTTGCCAGTACCCGATTGATCTGAATAGACAGCGTCGGTTTAGGTGCTTTAAGTGAACTTTCCAGATCGACCACGCCATTGATTTTCTTCATTTCAACCATAAACCGATCTGAGATACGCTGTAACTCGTCCAGATCTGGGCCTTTAATTGAAATCATGATCGGCTTTTGTCCGCCCGAAACCGTTTCATCGGCAGAAGCCACGGAGGTCACGGTAATGCCTGCGACCGACTGTAAGCGTTTGCGAAAGATGTTGTTGATTTCAGTCAGGCTTTGCTGACGTTGCTGCCGTGGCGTCACGGTAACGCGAAGCGTCGCATGGTTTTTACCCCGATCGGTGACGCCATTAATCACGCCGTAGGTCGATTTTACAAAGCCAAACGTATTGACGATTTTTGTAACCTGATCCAGCTTGGCCTGTGTATATTCTAAAGAGGCATCGACAGGCGTTTCAAACTTGATTCGCACTTCACCTTTATCGGGCGTGGGTACAAATTCGGTACCAATCAGCTTGGATAAGCCCAGCGCTCCGACCAGAGAAGCAATCGCGATCAGGAGGGTGATCAGACGAAAACGCAGTGCAAGCTTGAGAACACGCTCATAAACATGGGTAAGTTTATCGAGTTCTTTAGAAATCCAGTTAAAAAAGCGTTTGATTCGGCCTGGTGGGCGGTTACGCGGTTTTTCTTTCCAGTGTGCAGAGAGCATCGGATCGAGAGTAAAACTGACAAACATCGAGATCAGAACCGCGGTGCTGACCGTCACGCCAAATTGATAAAAGAAACGTCCGATAATACCGCCCATAAATGCCACAGGTAAAAACACGGCCACAATCGTGAGTGTGGTGGCCAGTACGGCCAGCCCAATTTCTTTTGTGCCATCTAATGCCGCGGTCACATGGTCTTTACCCATTTCGGCATGGCGTACAATATTTTCCCGAACCACAATGGCATCGTCAATCAGCAAGCCAATACACAAGGACAAGGCCAGCAAGGTCATCATGTTGATGCTAAAACCAAATGCCCAGATAAAGGTGAGGGTACCCAGTAAGGCAATCGGAAGTGTTAAACCTGTAATAACGGTGGAGCGAAAAGAACCTAAAAACAGTAATACAATCAAAACTGCCAGTAAGGCACCTTCGATGATGGTACGTGCAACGTCCTTAATTGAAGCGCGGATACTTTTTGACGTATCGACAACCACATGCAAACTTGCGCCTTTGGGAAGCTGTGCCTTGATTTTATCGAGCACTTTGTAGGTGTTGTCGACCACCTGAATCACGTTTGCATCTGAGCTTCTTAAAATATCTACCGAAACAGCAGTTTTACCGTTTTGAAAGGCGCCCGTTTCCAACTCGGCCTGTGTGTCTTCAACCTCAGCAATTTGCTTTAAATAAATCGGTACGCCGTTTTTATTGGCGACCACCAAATTACCAAAGCCATAGGGCTGAATCACTTTGGACTGAATCTCAATGACCAGTTCCTGATTCGGCTGCTTTAAACTGCCGCCCGGAATTTCTACATTTTCATTTTTAAGGGTGTTGATGACCTGATCAATCCCAATCGCGTAGCTTTGCATTTTTTGCGGATTGACCACAATACGTACTTGCCGTTTGGCATCGCCCAGCAGACTGACTGTACCGACGCCCGGAATGGTACGTAACTGCGGTAAAATCCGCTGATCGATGTAAGAGCTAAAATCACGAAGTGACATTGAGTTGGTTTCAAAGACCACCGACATAATCGCGCTGCTGGCTGGATCATAGCGTTCGACCACCGGGTCTTCAATTTCGTCACGAAAATTAGCTTTTGCCACCGCAATTTTATCGCGCACATCTTGCGCTGCAACGCTCGATGCCACATCCAGATTGAACTCTGCCACAATCATGGATAATCCCTCACTCGATTGCGAGGTGATCTGTTTTAGGCCCGAAATGGTATTGATCTGGTCTTCAAGTTTTTTGGTAATTTCAGATTCAACGGCTTCAGGAGAGGCGCCGGGATAGTTGGTATATACCACCACAAACG
The DNA here is from genome assembly GCF_001054715.1 of Acinetobacter sp. 243_ASPC. NCBI lineage: Bacteria > Pseudomonadati > Pseudomonadota > Gammaproteobacteria > Moraxellales > Moraxellaceae > Acinetobacter > Acinetobacter sp. 243_ASPC. The sequence continues at coordinate 76,779 of NZ_JVOR01000020.1, forward strand.
GGAAATCGACATCGGGAAATTCTTCTACTCCCATTCGTTGCCACGAAGCCAGCCCTAATACCATCAGACTGAGCATCATCATAATGGTAAAGACGGGATATTTGACGCTGATTTGGGTTAACCACATAGACTCAATCCTGATGTTAATTGCCAGAAATGCGCACGGCCTTGTTGTCATCGCTATTTTCAAATGCGATTCGGCTCACGCGATCTCCCGGTTGTAATCCCTGAACGATGGCAACATCATCAGTGAAGCGTTTTTCTAAAAGCTTAATGGCCACTTTATGCAGCTTTTGCTGACGAACCACCCAGACATATGGCTGTTGATCCATACTCTGAATACTATTGAGTGGAATAATCTGCCCCGATATCTGATCTTGGGTATAAATAAAACCTTCTACAAATGCACCAATACTGAGTGAGCGAATCGGGCTGCTCGGTTGTGCAAAAAATTCGATTTGACGACTGACCTGATCGGCCACAGGCGAAATTCGGCTTAAACGTGCCTCTTGCACCGTGCGCTCACCTTGAATGTTAAAGCTTATTTTTTTCCCTACTGCCAATGCGGATTGTTGTTCGATTGGCAATTTTCCTTGAATTTCTAACTGAGCTGGATCGACAATTTCAAACAGCGTACTGCCCGCCGCAACGGTTTGACCTGGTTCTACTTGACGCTTGGTAATCACCCCTGAAAGCGGGCTGCGAATGATGCCATCTAAATTGGCTTTTTCGGCGATATCGACATTGGCACGCTGTGCATTCACCGTCTCTAATTGTGCCTTGTAATCAACTTCACTTTGTTCGTATTCCACGCGTGAAATAAAACCTTGATCAAGCAGACGCTTTTTTCGTTGCATCAGATTTTTGGCCAAATCTGCTTGTGCCCGAGCCGACGCAAGATTGGCACGTGCTTGGGAAAGCCGTGCCGCATTGTCCTGATTGTCAAGACGCACCAATATCTGCCCTTTAGTCACCGACTGCCCAACATTCACATTGACCTGTATGGCGGTTGCGGTCACTTGTGCCTGTACCGAACTTTGATTGACTGCCCGAATGGTTCCGATAAATGCCGTTTTCTGTTCGATTTGACCGGATTTGACCGCCACCAGATCGGCACCAATTAACTCAATTGCTGCGCTATTGGCTGATTGCTGTGAGCTTTCAGCGGCATTTTTTTGACTGCATGCTGCGACCATTAAACTCATACTGAGTATGGTCGCTTTCGAAAGAACCAGAAGGGTGCTACGCATGCAGTGTTATCCTTTAAATAATGTGATGTTGTGTCGACTTTGCCACCGATTATAACGGTTATTCCATTTTTTTTAAGCGTGCAATCACATCTGCATAATGGATTTGGGTGCTGTTATAGTTGTCTTGCATTTGCTTCAGCATCGCTTTGCTGGCGAGGATCTGTTGCTGGTTTTGTAACATGTGTTCGCGTACCAATACCGGTATGTTTTGCCCTTTTCTTATATATTGATTTTCCTGATTTTTATACATCACTCGATCATTTTGTTGCTGTTTGAGCTGTTCTTGCTGAAATGCGATCTGTTTTTTGATGCTATTTAAAGATTCATCGCGTTTCATGGTGGCAATTTTACTGTTGCCATAGGCACGTTTGAGTTTGAGATCATATTGTTGTTGTCGTGCTTGTGATTCATATTTGGCTTGAGTTTTCGCGTCTCGGTCGCCATTCCATGCGGGCGTCTTCGCAATCACTTGCATATTTTGATCGAGCGACTCATATCCATAGCGAATATGTGCTGGCGTTACGTTGGCGCTGATATTGGCAGTGCCACGCGAATCATAATAGCGATACCATTTGGCATGAATCTCGCCTGCACATCCAAGCAGATAGAAGAACATGAGTAAAATGAATAACGTTACTTGTTTACCCAACTGAAAGGGCCGTCGCCGCACAGCAGGCGCAAATTCTATGGATTGAACCATGTGCTTCTCCCCAATAAAATTAGATTAATTTTTTTTGAATCATAATCTTGGTATATTAAGATGGATTTATACGCTGTAAATCCACGGGTTTTATCGTTTTAGTTTAGCGTAAATTGAGATAAATGAAAAAAAGATGTTCCAGTGGATGAATTGAAAACAAGACTTTAACTATGTAAAAATGCCATGACACTCGATAACAGATTAGTTTGCCTGAATTGGGCATTTGAAAAGGACGAATGAATGGAAGATGCACCCAAAGCAATTAAAATTATGGTGATTGATGATTCAAAAACCATTCGTCGTACTGCTGAAACGCTGCTGCAAAAAGAAGGCTATACCGTGGTCACGGCGACAGACGGCTTTGAAGCATTATCAAAAATAGCACAGACCAATCCCGATATTATTTTTGTGGATATTATGATGCCACGCCTAGATGGATATCAAACCTGTGCGCTGATTAAAAATTCACAAAATTACCAGCATATTCCCGTAATTATGCTTTCAAGTAAAGATGGATTATTTGATCAGGCAAAAGGGCGTATCGTGGGCTCCGATGAATACCTGATCAAGCCATTTAGTAAAGATGAATTGTTAAGCGCAATTCGTAATCATGTCAGTGTGTAATTCCAATAAATAAATTTGAGGTCATTATGGCGCGTATATTGATCGTTGATGATTCACCCACCGAGACGTATCGGTTTCGTGAAATATTGACCCGACACGGTTATCAAGTGCTTGAAGCCACCAATGGTGCAGATGGTGTGACGCTGGCTCAGGCCGAACAGCCGAATCTGGTGCTGATGGATGTAGTAATGCCAGGTGTGAATGGTTTTCAAGCCACCCGTCAGATCTGCCGTGGCGAAAGCACCAAGCATATTCCAGTGGTGATTGTGAGTACCAAAGATCAGGCCACAGATCGAATTTGGGGTAAGCGCCAAGGCGCCAAAGAGTATTTGACCAAACCCATTGATGAAAATCAGCTGATCGACGTGATTCAGCAATATATTCTGTCAGATTCATAACATGGCTCAGAGCAGCGATACACATTTGGCGGCATATACGCCAGATGATTTGAGCGTACAGCATGAGTCGATTGAGCAGGCAGAACGCTGGACAGGTATCGCATTTGAATTGATGGGACATTATTTCGTTGCGCCATTAGGGGAAGTCACTGAAGTCATTCATCCGCCAAGTTATACCCGTGTTCCCAATACACAGCCTTGGCTAAAAGGTTTGGCAAATATTCGCGGGCGATTGCTGGCCGTATCGAGTTTGTCTGAGTTTATTTCTAAACAGAATTATCAGGAACACACACAACATAAAGTGATGTGTATCAGCCACAATCAACATTATATCGGGCTGATTGTCGATCAGGTATTTGGTGTACAGCATTTTAATAAAACGCATTATTTTTCGCATCAGCATGATCTTGGCATGATGTTTCAGCCGTATTGTCGCGGCTATTTTCAACAGTATCAGCAGCGCTGGCATATTTTTTTATTGAGTCAATTATTAGGCAATCACGATTTTATGAATGCCTCGCAGCACCATTAAAAATAAATTTTAAACGGTGTTTTGATCATGAGGGGTGGGGATATGACGTGGATCGCAAGCGTCAAAAACAGACGTATTGAGTCAGATCACCACCGATGGAGTGGATGGTTTAAAGCAGATCATTTTTCCAATCGGTTTGAATCGCCGCAGCAGTTACAGCGTTTGCTCCTGCTTATGCTGTTGATGACGACGATTCTACTCGTTTCGAGCATTTTTCTGATTCAGCACATGCAAAAACGGCATCATGTCGATCAAAAAATGATGGCATTGACCATACTCAATCAGCAGTTTATGTCTGAATCACTGGAAATTTTACGGTCAGATTCACTGCAAAACCGTAAAAATTTAAGCGCGACGCATCAGCAGTTTCAAAACGATCTCGCAGAGATTGCATCAGATACCTCGGCTTATCAGCGTGTCATGACCGATTGGCAGGCATTGTCACACAGTATTGAGAGGATTCAAGCCGATCCTGATCTTGCCAGACAAGTTCAGTTTTTACATTTATCGATGCAGCTTTCGATGCCCGAAATACAATCGAATTATGCGCAGCTAATCGAGTTATTGCAGCATCAACCTGCTGATATCGGGCATTTAAAACTGGCCCAGCAACAAGAGCAGAGCGCATCACAGCTTTTAAAATGGGGACATTCTCCCATTTTACCTGAGCAGGCCACACCGCAAACGGTGCATGATTTTATTGAAGATACCCAGCAGTTTAGAGCTGGCATTCTGCGACAGCTTCTTGGCGATCCCGTGCAGGGCTTAAATGCTGTGCAAGATCCGCTACAGCGAGCTTTGCTGCAAGATATTCAACTTGAATTTGATAGCGCATTACAGCCTAAAATTGAGCGCGTTTTATTGCAACCTGATCAGGTGGAGCAGCTTTGGCAGGCTTATTGGCAGTTACCCAAACAATCTGAGCAATTATTACAGTCGCTGGATCGCCTGGCAAAAAGTCAAAACAATATGTTTGCCATACTCTTGATCAGTGTGGTTGTGATTGCATTACTCGGATTGGCTTACGCGACTTGGCAGTTGATGCGTTTACCGATGCGAAAGGTTGCTGATACAGCACAGCAGTTCGAAAGTGCTTATGAAACCAGTCAGCACCAGCACGCAATCTTACGTTTACTCAATGAGATCAGTGATTTCGCCGAGGGTGATTTAAGGCGGCCAGCGACTGTTTCAGAGGATTTTACTGGTACAATTGCAGATGCCCTGAACCTGATGTTGCAGCAGTACCGACATTTAATTGATTCGGTACAACGGTCTGTAACGGAGCTAGATCAGGTACGTCTCACCTTACTGCAAGTTGAACAGATCGCAACGCACCTTACGCACCACGTGCAACACAGCGGTCAAACAGAAACAACAGAAATGAGTGGTTCTGATGCCAAAGGACAGCAGCTCGGATTGTATCTTCAGCAGTTGAATGCGATCATTAAAGAATTAGAGCTGGCAATTTCTGGTTATCAACTAGAGATGACCAAATAAAAAAGAATTGATTAAGGGGATCAAAACAGCGCATGAAGATTGGGGTTGCTGAGCACAGCATTCGGATATGGACACCGCATTAAATACGCGTCTGGCGGCGCTGACCTTGCCTGAAGATCAATATCTGGATCAGGATCAGGAGATTCTTGACGTTTTTATTGAAGAGCTCGAAGAGGTGTTTAGTGCATTGGAGCACCTGATTCAGGCTTGGCATACGACGCCTGACGATCAAGCCTTGTTGCAAGAAATCTGTCGGCATTTTAATAATTTAAAAGGTACGGGCCGGATGGTGGGGGCCAATGCGTCGAGTGAAATTGCATGGATGGTGGAAGAAACCCTGACACGAATTCTCAACTCAATTTTACCTACTACACTCCCGATTCAGCAGTATGTGGCTCAGGTTTATCGGCTTTATCAAGATGAACTGATTGAGGATTTTAAACAACGCCAGCCACATCGTGTCGATTTACGGCCCTATGCATTTATTGGGTCACAGTTACAACTCAATCTCGAGATCGAACCTGCGCTGATGACTCTGCTCATGAGAGCATCCCAGACAGCTGATGAATTGGATCTCGCGCCAACTAACAGCGTCAAATTAAACGAATCTATTGTCATTTTTCTAGAAGAAATCTCGGTTTATGTTGCAGATATCCATCATTTTTTAGCAAACTCAGCCCCTTCGGATGATGACTTTAACCGACTGTTACGTGCCTTGCATACCATACGTGGTAGCTCATCCATGGCCTGTATCGATGCGATTTTTGATGCCAGTACAGCACTTGAAAGCACAATCAAGCAGAGATTACTCCAGCATGGAGCACTACTCTCTACCGAGCAGGCTTTGCTTGGGCAGTATCTGGAATTTATTACACAGGCGGTGCACAACATTCAGCATGGCTTAGAGGCCAAGACGCTTCAACCACTACTGAATATCTTTTTAGATCAGTATCAGCTTTATCAGCATCAGCTCGAATCGACTGCTGCACATGAGTTACAGCTCAATGGCGGTGTGGTAGCGGCCTTACTCGCACTTGAAATTGATGATTTGCTCGATGCCGAATTTGAGTTTCAAGATCGTATACGGCACCAGTCGGTCGATTATATTGTGATTTTACAGGAACAGGCCGCAAGCCTATACGCTGCGACCGATACAGACCGAACACGTGTTTTGCATATTTTTACCCAGCATTTGCAATCGGTTTATCAAGAACTCATCGGAATCACGAGTAGTGATTTTCCTCAAAGCCTATATGATGCATTCCAGCCAGTGCATACCGCATTTGTGGGGCTGTTTGATAGTTTGGCTGCGGCACAGCACATTAGTTCTTTTACACCGTATCAGGTGCTGTTTGATCAGCTCAATCGAGAAATCAAGCCATTTAAGCCGCTTGATTTGGAAGAATTTGCTTCTCAAAGTGTAACGACTCAACATAGTGACATCAGTACCGATTTGGTACTTAATCTCGACATGCGACTGATGTCTTATTTGGCAGAAGATCGTCAGCTTGTGCTGGCACAGCCGTTACAGGTCGATGACAGTTTGCTGGAAATTTTCCTTGAAGAGAGTGAAGAACTACTGGCAGGCGTCGAAACCGAGCTGACGCTCTGGGCCGAAGCGCCACATAATTTAGATATCTTGCAACATCTGATCCGGTTTTTGCACACCTTAAAAGGGGGTGCCAATATGGTTCAGCTAAATCAGATCGGTTTGATTGCACATGAGCTGGAATCGATTTATCAACGTCTGATCTATCAGCAATTAGATGTTTCATTCGAACTGATCAAGATCATTCGAATTGTGCATGATGATCTGGCCGAACGGATTCAAAACCTGTATCAGCATGCAGTAGAGTTTCCGGTGAGTCATGTCTTGGATGTGCTTCAACATATTGAAGACTGGTTGCCGGCCGCATTCGCTGAAGCGGATTTTACTCAAAACCAAGTAATAAAGCAGGCTGGGTTAAAGCTTGACGATCAGATGAGCTTGGGTGAAGTACTGGCGTTCAATTCAGTACCCGCCGCCTCTGAGACTTTTCCGCAGACCTTGGTCGAAAAAATGTTTGTGGATGAAGCACAAGATTTGCTTTCACAGGCCGAACTCAATCTTCAGCAATGGGTCAAGGAGCATCATCAGCGTCATTTGCTGTTGGAGCTACAACGTATTTTTCATCGCTTAACGCGCAGTGCACGGCTGCTCGAACTCAAATATGTCATGGACATTACCACGCGACTTGAGATTACCTTTGAGCGGATGAATCTGCACAATTCTAAAACGAGCAGCTATGATCCATTACTTCTCAACGCCGTACAGTGGTTGAGACTGGCAATTTTTGATACGCGTTACGATCATTATTACGAACTTAAGCATCAACTTGAGCAGTTAGAACTGACCCAACCTTTGTTTCCGGTACAGTTTGAACAGATTGCCGCATCATTGTCCGAATCGGGTGCGGTTAGTCCGGGTGACGGCACAGAGCCGCCGTCTATGCATGGTGAGTGGGACACTTCCATTGCGGTTGATGAAAGCAATGAAATGATCCGTGTTTCGGCAGATCTGATTGACAAAATGATTGATCAGTCTGGTGAAAACGCCATCAATCGCTCCCGAATTCAGATGGATATTGCGCAGGTCGATACCGTTTTGGGTGAAATGGAACTGGCGATTCAGCGTTTATCGCGTCAGCTTAAACATCTGGATCGGGTGTTAGATACACAATCTTTACAACAACTTTCTGGTGAACATACCGCCACGCTTGAGCCAGAGCAATATTCAAATTTTTATCATTTAAGTAAATCCTTGGCAGAATCGGCATCGGATTTACTCGATTTTCGTACCAGTTTGACCGAAAAAATTCGAGATACCGAAAGTTTACTGCTCCAGCAATCGCGAATTCAGGCCGATCTGCAAGAAAATCTGATTCGTACTCGACTGGTTCCGTTTTCGCATCTTTTACCACGCTTACAACGCACCGTCCGACAAACAGCTCTGGCGCTGAATCGACCAACTCAACTGCTGGTTCACAATACAGAAGGCGAGTTAGATCGGAGTATTCTAGAGCGTTTGGTCGTACCGCTCGAACATATGCTCCGCAATGCCATCGATCATGGTATTGAAGATCAGCAAACACGACTGAGCCAAGGTAAACCATCAATCGGGACTATTGAGCTTTCTATCCGCCGTCATGGTACTGATGTGGTCTTGCAGTTAAAAGATGATGGTCGAGGCATGGACAGCAATGCAATTGCAAACAAGGCGCAGCAACTGGGCTATTTAGACCATTTTCATACTCTAGATGACGATCAAATCTTCCAGTATATCTTTTACCCGGGGTTTTCAACGGCGTCTACAATTACCCATATTTCGGGGCGTGGTGTTGGCCTCGATATTGTGCATAACGAAATCAAGGCACTTGGAGGTAAAATCACCGTAACTGCCCAAGCGGGTATGGGAACCACATTTAGCTTGCGTGTGCCCACCACAGTAGCGGTCAGTGATGCGCTGATGGTCAAGGTGCTTGATCAGCAATATGCCTTACCACTGGGTAAAATTGAGCGTATTGTGCGCTTATCGCCGCTGATTTTGGAACAATACTTTAATAGCCAGCAAGATCGTTTTGAGCTTGATAATACCTGCTACAAATTACGTTATCTGGGTGAATTTGTAAGTAATGTGGTCGAGCCAGACTGGTCAACCATCACAGGTGAGCTGGAGGTGTTGCTGATTCATTCCAGCACAGGGCCGCAGGTGGCGTTGCTGGTTGATCAGGTGGTCGGATCGCGTGGTCAGATTGTGGTGAAACCAATCGGGCAACAGTTTAGTCAGGTTAAAGTGGTGGCGGGCGCATCGATTTTAGGCGATGGGCAAGTCTGTTTGATCTTAGATCCGATTACCATTGCAGAACAAGTCGATCAGCAGCCACGACAATATCGCCACGATACCGACCACGAGCGCGCTGTGCGTGAAGAGCGAGCCATGATCATGGTGGTGGATGATTCAGTGACGGTTCGAAAGGTCACATCACGTTTACTCGAACGCCAAGGGTACGATGTAGTAACAGCCAAAGATGGCCAAGATGCGCTAGAGAAGCTGGAGCACATTCGTCCAGATGTCATTTTACTCGACGTTGAGATGCCGCGAATGGATGGGTTCGAATTTACTCGCCGTTTACGTCAGCACAATTTACTGCAAGCTTTACCGATTATCATGATCAGCTCACGTACGGGCGAAAAATACCGCGAGATGGCACAGCAGCTTGAGGTGAACGATTATCTGGGCAAACCTTTTCAAGAGGAACAACTGCTCGCCAAAATCCAGATGCTGCTCATGCAAGTAACTAGGCAAACCGTTTTATGATCATGGCTGAAATGAAAAAGGGCTCCGAAGAGCCCTTAAATATTAAGTCAATAAATTTTCAAGAATCTGCTCATAAATCTCGGCCAAAGGCTCCAGATCGGCGACATTGACGTGTTCGTTGATTTGATGAATAGATGCATTTAAAACACCCAGCTCAAGTACTTGCGCGCCAGTCGGTGCAATAAAACGGCCATCAGATGTACCGCCGCTGGTCGAAAGTTTGGCATCGACACCGGTAACATTTTTAATGGCAGTGGTCGCAGCATTCACCAATTCACCAACAGGAGTCAAAAATGGTAATCCTGAGTGCGTCCATGAAATATCATACTCAAGGCCATGACGCTGTAAAATTTCCAGTACACGTTCTTTAAGCTGTTCGGCAGTCACTTCAGTCGAATAACGGAAATTAAAGGTAACAGCCATCGTACCGGGCACCACATTGGTCGCACCAGTTCCCGCATGAATATTTGAAATCTGAAAAGATGTTGCCGGAAAATATTCGTTACCGTGATCCCACACAGTCTCACAAAGTTCGTGAAGGGCAGCAGAGGCGAGGTGGATCGGATTACGCGCGAGGTGAGGATAGGCCACATGACCTTGTTTGCCTTTCACTGTCAGAACGGCATTTAATGAGCCACGACGGCCATTTTTAATAATGTCACCTAACTGGCTGGTACTCGATGGTTCACCCACTAGGCACCACGTCATTTTTTCGTTACGTGCTTCGAGAGTTTCAACCACTTTTACCGTACCGTTAATTGATGGGCCTTCTTCATCAGACGTAATCAAAAACGCAATAGAGCCCTTGTGATCTGGATGTTTTTTTACAAAGCGTTCAGAGGCCACCACCATGGCTGCTAGTGCGGTCTTCATATCGGCAGCACCGCGCCCATATAAAATACCGTCGCGAATTTCAGGTTGAAACGGATCGCTGTTCCATGCCTCAAGGTTACCTGTAGGAACCACATCGGTATGGCCAGCAAAACAGAACACAGGATCTTGAGTACCGCGGCGCGCCCATAAATTGTCGACTTCGCCAAAGCGCATGTTTTCAATATGAAAGCCAACGTGCGCAAGACGTTTGGCCATCAGCGCCTGACAATCATAATCTTCAGGAGTCACAGAGGGGCGGCGAAGTAAATCTAAACTGAGTTCGAGAGTATTGGAAGGGTTCATACCAAAATTTGAGTCTGGAAAAATCTAACTCAATATCATAGGTCAAACATCAACTAATGGGTATGCTCAAATAAAAAAACCTTATCAAAAAGATAAGGTTTTTTTGCTTCAAATAAAATTAGATTTTATTTTGAGTTTTTTGCGCAGTGTTAGTTACCGCATCACCAGCGCTTGATACATCTTTTCCGAACCCCTTAAAGGTGTTACAGCCAGTTAAAACAAAAGCAACCATAATTGACGCAGCTAAGATTTTTTTCATCATCTGTCTCCACTTTAGATTTAATTCTGATGTAACTAGAGATTAAAAACTAAACGTCTAAAAGAACATTACTTTTTGATAGTAGAAACGTTAATAAATGTTTCAAAGAAGAATTATTCTTAAGAATTATTATTTTATTCAAACATGCCGGGCACCCAAGGCACGGCTGGCGCCTGACGAAACATATAGCAATCTGCCGGATTTTGTGTATTCACATAAAGTCCATTGCTCCACCATAGAGCAGGTGTGGTTGAGCCATGTAGTTGTGGACACATCCATTCATGACGTGTCAGCCGACGAAAATCAGCTTGAGTCTGAAAGCCCCAGTATCCAATGCGCCTATGCGAATTTAGCCACTCAGGGAGCTTGGGGTGTTGCATGTGTTGTGGACTATATAACTGACCTTTGAGTACGGCAAAGCGCTGATCAATGCGATGACCCAGCGCCTCCTCAAATTGAAATTGGCGTTCAGTGAAATAAGCCAGTTTTTTCAATAAGGTATCTTCACGGTTCAGACCATACCAATAAGGCAAGCTTAAATCTTTTTCACCTAAATAGTATTTGAGTGCAACTTCCCAGTGTTCAATACGTTGCTCAGTCGTGTTATAGACCAGAAAATCCAGCTCACCTATGGTTTGCGTACCCTTCATTTTTTGAATGCTGTGTCCGATGAGTTTATATGCGTGATAATCAGTATCGAGCAACCAAAACCAGAGCATATATTCAAAACGCAGCCCAATACGGGTACTGCGCAACTGACCTAAAAACTCCAATAACGGACTAGGATCTTGATCTAGCGCTTTTAAACGTTGCACATAATGGTCGTACTGTTGTAACCAAAAGGACGTGCTATGCAGCTCAAAAGACGTTTCTAAACGCAGTTCTTCGGGCACCTGCGAGATAATATTTGGACTCGCCAACGTAAAGGCAAGATGACGTACACAATCGTGTTTGAACTGAAACCAAGGTTCATGTTGATTCAAACATGAAGAAAAATAAGTCATTTATAAATCCTGACGTCATCACTTGAATTATAATACTCGTGAGCACAGCTTAATAAAACCTGTCCATATATTTTTGGCCAATTGACTCCGCAGTGGCAAGGTACTTACAGAGACACGATTTTGCAGAGCAGGATTGCAACAATGAAGACACTATTCTGGCGTACCTTAGTGGTGATATTTATCATACTTGGTATTATTGGTGCAATTTTACCGGGTATGCCCACCACTGTATTTCTTATCTTGGCGGCCTGGGCTGCATCTAAAGGCTGGCCAGAAATGGATGCTTGGTTGCTAAATCATCCTAAATATGGTCCCACATTGCGCGACTGGCGTGCTCACGGCACAGTTCCCCGTAAGGCCAAATGGATTGCTTCCATCATGATGCTGATCAGTGGCATTCTGATGCTGTTTACCAACGCGCCGCTTTGGGTCAAGATTTTCACCGATAGCATTATGTTGATTGTTGCGATTTGGTTATGGTTAAGACCTGAACCCACTTCAGCAGCGTTAAACTCTAAAGTCCATTCTCCATCCACAGAAAATGATCATGTTTAATTTGAATACTGCCGATATTGTGGTTGATCTGGCATCACAAACCCTCTATTTACCCAAACAGCATAAGACTTATCCGATCTCCAGTGGGAAAAATGGGATTGGAGAACAGGAAAATAGTGGCAAGACTCCTCGTGGATGGCATCGGATTGCAGAAAAATTTGGTCATACTGCACCAATCAATGCCGTTTTTATTGCACGGCAGCCTACCGGAGAGGTGTACAGCGATACACTTGCCGCCGAACATCCAGATCGTGACTGGATTTTAAGTCGCATTTTATGGCTTGATGGGTTAGAAGAGGATTTTAACCGCGGTGAAGGCTGTGATTCTAAGCAGCGTTATATCTATATCCACGGTACACCAGATACGCAGCCCATGGGGATTCCGATGTCGCATGGCTGTATTCGAATGCGAAATACAGATCTGATTGAGCTATTCGAAGTCATTCCTGAGCAGGCGCTGGTGTATATTTCAGAAATAAAAGTGGAAATGTCGTAATATTTTTTTAGGGTTCATCTGTATGATTTTGCATGTAATGTTTAAATAAAATACAGAATTTGCTGGTTTTTTAGCAAAACAACCTATTTTTTAATCACTCGATAGAGTTTTTTAAAAAAGTCGGTGAAAAGCGTTTGACACTCTGTGAAGTTTCTCTATAATGCACCTCACAAACGATGAAGACGTTGAAGGGCGCTTAGCTCAGTTGGTAGAGCGTCTGCCTTACAAGCAGA
>NZ_JVOR01000021.1:0-1159 GCF_001054715.1 Acinetobacter sp. 243_ASPC
GCACTTTCTCGCCCTACCGACTATCAAAAATTGCTGATTGAACTCTATGAAAAAACAGATCGGACACCAATCGAAGATAAGAAATTGTCTGCTTTGATTCGGACAGAAAAAGCCAGCATTCGAGCCAACAAAGCAAAAAGGGACATGCAAAACCTACTCAATGCAGAAAAAACAAAGGAAAAAGCATTAGAACGTAAGGCTAGAACCAAACGACTAATTGAATTAGGTGCATTATTTGATATTGCTAATCTAGGTCATCACGACCCTGCCACACTGGTTGGCATGTTAAGTAACGTTAAAATCGCACCAGATGACCCAAAATGGACGAATTGGCACAAACAAGGGGTTTCTATACTCCAAGAGCGAAAACAAGCTAAAAACGCAAAATAGAAGCGACTACGAAAAAATAGTACTTCCCAGTACTATAGGTATTTAAATGAAAAATAAGTGTGTTGTCGTTCTAACAGCTCGAGGAAAATCTAGAATTTTAAGAGAAGGAGGAAGCCAGGCTTGGAGATTAAACGCTCATCATGCAGGAAAGTGCAGTTACGTGGTTTGCGTTCAAAACCGAAATAAATCTTGGGGTCACCCTGAAGCAAAGCACCACACAGCCTTTTTAGTCGGTAAAATTTCTAGTATCAGTCGATCTCAAGAAGCAGATTGTGAAGGTCGTTGGATAATTAATATTTCTGAATATGCAGATATTTCGATTCCTAATATGTGGGATGGAAATAGAAACCCTGTTGCTTATAGCACTTTAGAAGAGCTGAATATCAACTTAGAAAATTTACAGTTCCATAAATTAGAACAAGAAACTAGCGTCTCAGAGGAACCTAATAAATTAGAAGAAAAAAAATTAGATAAAATCTCAATTCCTGAAGCTAAAAGATTATTAGCAAACTATTTTGATGTTCCTGAAGAAAATATTTCCATCACAATAAATATGTAATTTAAAAGAGCAAAAGAATTACTTCTTTTGCTCTTTTTTTTGAGTAGCCGAGCGAGTGGCTACGAGCGATTGAGCGTTATAAAAATTTTCGCCATGCTTTTTCCCCGATTACAAATCTCCCTTTTGCTGTTAAGCGGTATTAACCGAGCAAAGCGACTGTATTTCAATTGATTCATAGCCGAGCGAAGCGAGCATAAAGCTTTCTGAGCG
>NZ_JVOR01000022.1:0-1007 GCF_001054715.1 Acinetobacter sp. 243_ASPC
CTCTTTTAAGGTCAACCGTCTTTTCAGTTTTTGGGTGGTGCTTTTGCTTAAAGCTGAATGAAAATGCTGAAATTAACCGCCCTTTTTTATGCTGCTCATACGTTGCAGTAATGTCTGTATATTTATTAATTTGCTTAATAGCTGGCTCTAATACCCGCTTTTTAAAGTCATTCATGGCTGTGTATTCAGTGTCATCAACACCAATTTTGCTTCTAAAGTCCTCTAATTCAATTCTTGGAGTTTTGCCAACTTCACGCCATGCAATTAAAAGCTCATATAAGCGGATTGCGTATTTACTGGTAAGTTGGCTGACTTGTTTAAGTTGATAGCTCGTGAAATGCTGCTCAAGTCTTGTAATTAGAGGGACAACATCAGGTGCAAACGTAATCTCTAGTGTGGCTGAATCATCAATATATTTAATACGGCTTACCCATCTTGATTTTACTGTACCTACATTCCCTTTCTTATCTTGTTCTTTAAAAGAAAATTGTCGATCAAATAGGTTTAAGACAGCATTTTTTAAAGCTTTATAAGCTCCATCATTGCTTATATCAAAGCGACTAGCATAGTCCTTTGCATGTATTTCTAATTTGCTATCGGATGTAATACCGTTGCCTGTTTCTCTTGCATTAAGAATCGCTAAAAGTATTAAACGCTGTTCAGTTACTTCTAAGTTATAACTAGCATTAATTAACGCATTATCCTTCACAACAAGCTCATTTTTCATAATCAGATTATATTGTTACTTATAATATGGACATTGTAAATTGAAGTCACTAAAGGGTCAAGACCTATAATGTCCCTTTATAAAGACTAAATGTCCCTTTATAACCGACTAAATGTCCCTTTATAACCGACTAAATGTCCCTTTATGAGCGCTAAATGCCTTTAATAGAAAGGCTTTCAAAGAGTCTAAAAGCATTTAAAAGCTTTAAAATATATATAAAAGCCTAAGCAGGCATGAAAACAGCCCTATGCCCTCGCTAAAGCTCGGACGTTTTAACCTC